>JAGQRJ010000684.1 GCA_020425635.1 Planctomycetota bacterium
CAGGCGGCGGGGGCGGCGGGGGCGGCGCAGCGTTGGGGGGCGGCGTGCCCCCGCCTCCGCCCCCGCCGCCGCTGTCGCAGCCGAAGCACGCCAGCCCGAAGACGACCACCACGAGAGCCAGCCCTGCTGCGCGTTTCACGGTATCCACCCCCTTCGTCGCGGCGCCTGCTCGAAGTCTAACGGATCCGTCGGAGGGGGGCCGTAGTGTGCCCTGTAGCCGCCGCGCCGCGCACCGGCCGGCGTGGCGCGGCGCAGCGCGGCATAGAGGCTCAAAGCCAATTCACAAAACGACTTGCAAACGAGCCCCGTCAGGCCTTATACCTGTTTCCCGAAGCCAACGTGGCTCAGTGCGTCCCACCGCCTTGGCAAGGACTCGCCCCGTGAACGTATCGCTCCTGAACGCCCCCGTCGGCACGTCTCCGGCCCTCGAGCGCTCGCTCCAGCGCGCCGAAGCCTGGATCCAGCGCGAGCAACGCGCCGAGGGCTACTGGCTCGGCCGCCTGCTCAGCAACTCCACCATGGAGGCCGAGTGGATCCTGCTCCAGCACGTGCTGGGGCTCGGACGCAGCGACCCCAAGTTCGACGCCGTGGTCCGCGCGATCCTCGCCGAGCGCCGCGACGACGGGAGCTGGGCCGTTTACAACGGCGCCCCCGAGGGCGAGCTGAGCAGCACCGTCGAGTGCTACACCGCGCTGCGCGTCGCCGGGATCTCCCCCGACGTGGCGCACATGAAGGAGACCCGGCGCTGGATCCTGGCCCAGGGCGGCATGGTCCGCCTGCGGAACTTCACCAAGTACTGGCTCGCCCTGCTCGGCGAGTGGTCCTGGGACAACGTCCCCAGCCTGCCGCCCGAGGTGATCGGGCTTCCGCACTGGTTCCCGACCAGCCTCTACCGCTTCTCGTCCTGGGCGCGGGCCACGATCGTGCCCCTCGCCGTGCTCTCCGCGCGGCGCTACACCGTGCCCCTGCCCCCCGAGGCCCGGCTCGACGAGCTCTTCCCCGGCGGGCGCGACAAGGCCGAGCACAAGCTCACGCGCAAGCGCGGCCTCGGCTGGCACACCCTGTTCCAGTTCGCCGACGCCTTCCTGCGCCTCTACCAGCGCTGGTCGCCGGTCAAGCCCCTGCGCGAGTCGTCGATCAAGCTCTGCCTCGAGTGGCTGCTCAAGCACCAGGAGGCCGACGGCGCCTGGGGCGGGATCCAGCCGCCCTGGGTGTGGGGGCTCATGGCGCTCCACGCCGAGGGCTACGCGCTCAAGCACCCCGTGCTCGTCGCCGGGCTCAAGGCCTTCGACGAGCCCTGGGCCTGGCCGATCGGCGACGCGACCTACATTCAGGCGAGCAACTCGCCGGTGTGGGACACCGGGCTCATGGGCCTGGCCATGCTCGACGCCGAGGTCTCCCCCGAGGCCCCGCACTTCCTGCGCGCGATCGACTGGCTCCTCGAGCAGGAGATCGGCTCCTGGGGCGACTGGCAGCAGAACGTCGACCCCGACGTGGCCCCCGGCGGCTGGGCCTTCGAGTTCGCCAACGACGCCTACCCCGACGCCGACGACACCGCGGTCGTGATCACCGTGCTGCAGCGGGTCCGCGCCCAGCTCGCCGGCCACCCGGCCCACGCCGAGCGCGTGGCGCGGATCGACGGCGCGGTGCGCCGGGCCGAGGCCTGGCTGCGCGGGCTGCAGTCGACCAACGGCGGCTGGGCGGCCTTCGACAAGGACAACGACACCAAGCTGATCACCAAGATCCCGTTCTGCGACTTCGGCGAGGTCCTCGACCCCCCGAGCGTGGACGTGACCGCCCACGTGCTCGAGGCCTTCGCCCTCCGCGGCGCGACCCTCGAGGACCCCGCGGTCAACCGCGCGGTGACCTGGATCCTGGCCGAGCAAGAGCCCGAGGGCAGCTGGTTCGGCCGCTGGGGCTGCAACCACGTCTACGGCACCGGGGCCGTGCTCCCCGGCCTCGCCGCGGTCGGCTTCGACATGCGCGCCGAGTGCGTGCAGCGCGCCGCGAGCTGGCTCGTCGCGCACCAAAACGCCGACGGCGGCTGGGGCGAGACCTGCGCCTCCTACGTCGACCGCGCCTCGCGCGGCAAGGGCCCCTCGACCCCCAGCCAGACCGCGTGGGCGATCCTCGGCTTGCTCACCGTGCCCGAAGCGCGCCTGCGCGAGCCGATCCGCCGCGGGCTGGCCTGGCTCCTCGAGCGCCAGACCGCAGACGGCACCTGGGACGAGGAGCAGTACACCGCCACGGGCTTCCCGGGCTACGGCACCGGCGCCCGGCTGACCAGCGACGCCGCGGCGCGGCGCGCCCTCGGCCAGGACGAGAGCCTGCAGCGGGCGTTCATGATCCGCTACGACCTCTACCGGCACTACTTCCCGATCATGGCGATCGCGCGGGCGCGCGCGGCCCTGGCCGAGGGGTAGCAGCCTACTCCAGCGGGCGTGCCCCGGGCAGCGCCGCCTCGAGCGCGCGCAGCAGGGCGTCGAGGGTTCGCGGGTTCTGGCCGAGGTCGCCCTTGCCGACCCGCGACTGCGCCTTGGCCTGGACCACGCAGGCGCCGTCCTCGGCGACCTCGACCCACACCCACACGTCGTCGACGAAGCGGAACAGCCCCGAGGTCCGCTCGAAGTGCAGGCGCCCGGCGTCTTCGCCGACGAAGGCCCAGCCCGGGAGGTCCGCGGCCACGGCCTCGATCGTGGCTCGCACCTCCTCGGGGGGGCGCTCGACGCGCAGCGGGCGCAGGCGGGGGTCGGAGGCGCCGAGCGCCGTCTCGGCCAGGTTCGTGGTCAGGTCCCGCGACCAGTCGTCGACCTGGGGGGCGAGCACCAGCAGCGGCGCGGCCAGGAGCAGCGGGAGCGCGAGCAACCAGCGGCGCCGCGCGCGGGGGGGCGTGTCGTTCATGGGCGGCACTCTACGGCAGGCCCCGGACGCGGGGCGAGGAGTGGGCGCGGGTCGAGTCGAGGGCATGCGGCCGATCCTTCAGCCGCGTTACGCGCGCCGGCCGCACGCTGGATCACGAAACCCGGGGAGCGCGCACCTCGGGATCGGCTATCCTCCCCCGTCGAGGAGGCCCGCATGGGAATCGGGATCGGGACGCTCAAGGCGCTCTGCCGCGAGCAGGTGGCGCGGGGGCTCTCCGGACGCGTGCTGACCCTGGGCCGCATGTTCGTGTACTTCGACGAGTCCGAGCTGCGCGCGATCGCCGCGCAGCACGGCGCGCGGCTGCACGACGTGCCCGCCGACGTGCCGCGGCTCTCCGGCCGCGAGGACCTCGCCGCCCAGGGCTACCTCTCCGACCGCTTCGTGCTCCAGGCGCTCGGCTTCGCCCAGGTCGAGGCCCTCGACTTCAGCGACTACCAGGGCGCCGAGCACCTGTTCGACCTCAACCAGGCGGAGCTCCCCGCCGAGCTCGCGGAGGGCTTCGACTTCGTGTTCGACGGCGGGACCCTCGAGCACGTGTTCCACCTGCCGCACGCGCTCAACAACCTGTTTCGCCTGCTGCGCCCCGGCGGGCGGATCATGCACATGGCCCCCTCGTCGAACCACGTCGACCACGGGTTCTACATGTTCTCGCCGACCTTCTTCTGGGACTTCTACTCGGCGAACCGCTTCCGGGTCGAGACGGTGCAGCTGCTGCGCTACCTCCCCGACCACCACGCCCCCTGGACCGTGTGGGACTACACCCCCGGCTGCCTCGACGGCGAGCTCTCCTTCGGCGGCCTCGACGGGGGCATGTACGGCGTGATCTGCGTGGTCGCGCGCACCCCGGAGTCGACCGGCGACCGGGTGCCCCAGCAGGGCCAGTGCCAGCGTGACTGGCAGGGCGGGACCTCGGCCGCCGGCGGCGCGGCCTACGACGCGGGCCCGCGCCCCGGGGAGCCCGCGCCCGGGG
>JAGQRJ010000685.1 GCA_020425635.1 Planctomycetota bacterium
AAGACCCAGGCGGAGCGGGGGGCGGGGGAGCTGCTGGGAGGCATCTGCAGCGAGCGTCGTTCCTGATCTACGGCGTGGTCTCGCTCGCCGGCCAGTAGGAACGACCGAGCGAAGCCGCCGAGCAGCAGCTCCCCCGCCTCCCGCGGAGCCGGTGTCCGCGCGGTGCGCCCCAGTCCGTGCGGAGCTCCGAGGCCGAGTCCGAGTCCGAGTCCGAGTCCGACCCCGAGTCCGAGTCCGACCCCGAGGCCGAGTCCGAGTCCGACCCCGAGGCCGAGGCCGGCACCGCGACACCTGGCGCGGGGCGAGCCGGGGAAACACCCGAAAACAGAAGCAGCCAGGGCGGTCGCCCTGGCTGCTTCGTGTGCGTGGAGGTTCGGCTAGTTCGACTGGACCCCGCGCGGGCGGACGCCCTGGAACGAGAGCTTCCCGTCGTCGCCCGCGTCGACCATGATCGTCGAGCCCTCGGGGTAGCTGCCCTCGAGGATCCCGATCGCGACCGGGTCCTGGACCTGCTTCTGCAGCACGCGCTTCAGCGGCCGGGCGCCGAACACGGGGTCGTAGCCGGCCTTGGCCACCGCCCGCTTGGCGGCGGGGGTCAGCTCGAGGGTCAGCTTGCGGCCCTCGAGCCGCTTCTGCAGCAGCTTGAGCTGGATCTCGAGGATCTCCTCCACGTTCTCGAGCGAGAGCGAGTGGAAGATCACGGTGTCGTCGATCCGGTTGAGGAACTCCGGGCGGAACGCGCGGCGCAAGACCTGCATGACCTGCCCGCGGGTCTCCTCGGAGACCACGCCGTCGGCGGTGGTCGTGCCCGCCTGGATCAGCTCGGTGCCCAGGTTCGAGGTCATGATCACCACGGTGTTCTTGAAGTTCACCGTGCGCCCTTGCCCGTCGGTCAGGCGCCCGTCGTCGAGCACCTGGAGCAGGGTGTTGAAGACCTCGGGGTGCGCCTTCTCGATCTCGTCGAAGAGCACCACGGAGTAGCCGCGCCGACGGACGGCCTCGGTCAACACGCCGCCCTGCTCGTAGCCCACGTAGCCGGGAGGCGCCCCGATCAGGCGCGAGACCGCGTGCTTCTCCATGAACTCCGACATGTCGATCCGGATCATGGCCTCGTCGGAGTCGAAGAGGAACTCGGCCAGCGCCTTGGCGAGCTCGGTCTTGCCCACGCCCGTGGGGCCGAGGAACAGGAACGAGCCCAGGGGGCGGTTGGGGTCCTGCAGATCGGCCCGCGCGCGGCGGACCGCCGCGGCCACCGAGCCCACCGCCTCGCGCTGCCCGACCACGCGCTCGCCGAGCCGCGACTCCATGCGCAAGAGCTTCTCGCGCTCGGTCTCGAGCATGCGCTCGACGGGGATCCCGGTCCAGCGCGCGACGACCTTGGCCACGTCGGCCTCGCCGATCTCCTCGCGCAGCAGGCGCCCGCCCTTTTGGTGCATGCGCTCGGTGGCGTCGGTGAGCTGCTTCTGCAGCGCGGGGAGGGTCCCGTACTTCAGCTCCGAGGCGCGCCCGAGGTCGCCCTGGCGCTCGGCCTGCTCCTGCTCGACCTTGACGTCTTCGATCTTGGCCTTGAGCGAGCGCACGGCCTCGATCTCGCCCTTCTCCTGCTCCCAGTGGGCGGTCAGGCGGTCGCGCTCTTCGCGCAGGTCGGCGAGCTCGCGCTCGATCTTCTCCAGGCGCTCGCGGCTCTGGGCGTCGCTCTCCTTCTCGAGCGCGCGCTGCTCCATTTCGGCCGACTGGACCTTGCGGGTCAGGCGGTCGATCTCGGTGGGCATGGAGTCGAGCTCCATTTTGAGCGCGCTCGCGGCCTCGTCGACGAGGTCGATCGCCTTGTCGGGGAGGAAGCGCTCGGCGATGTAGCGGTGCGAGAGCTTGGCGGCCGCGACCAGCGCCGCGTCCTGGATCCGGATCCCGTGGTAGACCTCGTAGCGCTCCTTGAGCCCGCGCAGGATCGTGAGCGTGTCCTCCACGCTCGGCTCGCCAATGAACACCGGCTGGAAGCGGCGCTCGAGGGCCTTGTCCTTCTCGATGTACTGGCGGTATTCGTCGAGGGTCGTGGCGCCGACGCAGCGCAGCTCGCCGCGGGCGAGGGCGGGCTTGAGCAGCTGGGCCGCGTCTTGCGCGCCCTCGGCCTTGCCCGCGCCGATCACGGTGTGCAGCTCGTCGATGAACAGGATCACCTCGCCGCCGGCGTCCTCGATCTCGCGCAGGAGCGCCTTGAGCCGGTCTTCGAACTCGCCGCGGTACTTCGTGCCCGCGACCAGGGCGCCCATGTCGAGGGCCATGACGCGCTTGCCGCGCAGGCCTTCGGGCACGTCGCCGGCCACGATCCGCAGCGCGAGGCCTTCGGCGATCGCGGTCTTGCCCACGCCGGGCTCACCGATCAGGACGGGGTTGTTCTTGGTGCGCCGCGAGAGCACCTGCATGACCCGGCGGATCTCTTCGTTGCGCCCGATCACGGGGTCGAGCTTGCCGGTGCGCGCGAGCCCGGTCAGGTCGCGGGCGTACTTGTCGAGGGCCTGATACTTGCCCTCGGGGGACTCGTCGACCACGCGGTGGCTGCCGCGCAGGGCCTTGAGCGCCTCCATGAGCCGGGGCTCGTCGATCCCCGCCTGCTTGAGCACCGCCGCCGCGTCGGAGCGCGTGCCGAGCAGACCGAGGAGCAGGTGCTCGGTGGAGACGTACTCGTCGCCCATGGCGCGGGCGCGCTTGTCGGCCTCTTCGAGGGTGCTCTGCAGCTCGCGCGACATGTTGAGCGCGTTGCTGCCCTGGCTGCGGGGGAGCGCGCCGAGGCGGGTGGTCACCGCCGCGGCGACCTGCTGCGGCGCGACGCCGATCTTCTCGAGCAGCGGACGGACGATCCCCTCCTCCTGCTGCACGAGCTCGAACAGCAGGTGCAGCGGGCGCAGCTCGGCGTGGCCGTTCTTCTGGGCCATGGACTGCGCCGCCACGAGGGCTTCGCGCGATTTGATCGTCAGGCGGTCTTGCATGGACATGTGGGGTCCTCCCGGTTTGGAGAGGAGCATTGCAGATCGTATGCCGGCCCGAGATCCGACCTAACCCGAGTGAGCGCAATCGCCCAGTCCTGCCAGGATGACAGGGGTTAGGCCGACGTGACTCCGCGACGGCAGCAGGGGAGGGGGGCTAGCGCGTTTCGAGGCGCGCGGGCTCGGGGGTGTTGGAGCGCGCGACGGCCACGCGCTCGTCCTTCACCGCGTCCTCGAGCATGAGGCAGAACCGGCCCGCGGCGTCGACCCAGGGATAGAGCACCAGGCCCGCGTGGCGAGGGCCCGCGCCGAGCTCGGGGGGGGCGTTCTCGCCGGTCGCCGGGACCAGGGACGACTCGTCGCTGAGCACGCGCAGCCGACCCTGGGTGCGCAGCTGCTGGTTGAGCTCCCAGCCGAGGGTCTCGAGCTCGACGCCCTCGATCTCGCCGCGGTTCTCGACCTCGCGCACCTCGACCAGGGGCAGCTCGGGGAGGTCGGCGGAGCGCGCGAGGTGCGCGGGCCAGGTGCGGTAGAGCGTGTGCAGGGTGTCGCCCAGGCGCACCACCGCCTCGTAGACGTGGCCGCGGGCGGGGGCCGAGGGGACGGCCCGCGGGCCCTGAGGGCGCGGCCCGTCGGAGGTGCACCCCGCGACCAGGCTCAGGCTGAGCGCGAAGGCCGCGCAGAGCGAGCTCAGCGCAGGAGCAGCCACGCGGCGACCCCCGAGGCTCCGACCAGGAACACGAACATGTGCCAGAACAGGATCCAGGGGCCGTTGGACTCGCCCGACTTGCTGTTGAAGTAGACGCCGCAGTCGAGGCAGCGGACCTCGCTCATGAGCGAGCCCGGGCCCCACCAGCGGTAGCCCGCGGGCTCGCCGTGGGTCCCGCCGCAGGCGTAGCACGGCGCGGTCTGGACTCCGCTCGTGGCCTGGGGGGCGGTGGCGGCGGCAGCGGGGGCGGCGTTGGAGGTCTCGGTCATGGTCTCCCTCGATCGCCGCGATTCTATCCGGGATCGGCGCCCGCGGGGGCCGCGGGCTCGCGCGGCGCGCGGGCGTAGGTGCGGAACGCGAAGGCGTAGGGGTGCTTGGCGTCGGCCGGGCGTCGCTCCTCGGCGACGAGGGTCCAGCCCTCGAGCAGCTCGAGGGGGAAGAACGCGTCGCCCTCGACCTCGGCCTCGACCCAGGTCAACTCGACCCGGTCGGCGAGGGGGAAGCACGCGCGGTAGACGCCGCCGCCGCCGGCGACGCACGCGGTGTCGGCGCCGAGGGCGCGGGCGGCCTCGATCGCGGCCTCGACGCTCTCGACCACCTGCGCGCGGCCCTCGCCGCAGCTCGGGTCGCTGCTGACCACGATCGCGGGGCGCCCCTTGAGCGGGCGGCGCCCGATCGAGTCCCAGGTCTTGCGGCCCATGATCAGCGGGTGCCCGCGGGTCACGCGCTTGAAGTGCGCGAGGTCTGCCGGCAGGCGCCACGGCAGGTCGCCGTCGCGGCCGATCACGCCGTTCTTGGCGACGGCGACGACGAGGACCAGCTTCACACCGCGACCTGGCCCTTGATCCGCGGGTGGGGCGCGTAGCCGGTGATCTCGACGTCTTCGTAGCGGAAGGCGAACAGGTCGTCGACCTCGGGGTTGAGCTCGAGCTTGGGCAGCGCGCGCGGCTCGCGGGTGAGCTGCAGGCGGGCCTGCTCGACGTGGTTGGTGTAGAGGTGCACGTCGCCGAAGGTGTGCACGAAGTCGCCGAGGGCCAGCCCGCACACCTGGGCGATCATGCAGGTCAAGAGCGCGTAGGAGGCGATGTTGAACGGCACGCCGAGGAACACGTCGGCGCTGCGCTGGTAGAGCTGGCACGAGAGCCGGCCCTCGGCCACGTAGAACTGGAACAGCGCGTGGCAGGGCTGGAGCGCCATGCGCGGGAGGTCGGCCACGTTCCAGGCCGAGACCACCAGCCGCCGGGAGTCGGGGTTCTCGCGCAGCTCGCGCAGCACGTTCCCCAGCTGGTCGATCGTCGCGCCGTCGGGGGCGCTCCACGAGCGCCACTGCTTGCCGTAGACGGGGCCCAGCTCGCCGCGCTCGTCGGCCCAGGCGTCCCAGATCTTGACCCCGTGCTGCTGGAGGTAGCCCACGTTGGTGTCGCCCTGGAGGAACCACAGCAGCTCGTGCACGATCGACTTCAGGTGCAGCTTCTTGGTGGTCAGCAGCGGGAAGCCCTGGCTCAGGTCGCAGCGCAGCTGGTGCCCGAACACCGAGAGCGTCCCGGTGCCGGTGCGGTCGTTCTTGGGGACCCCTTCGTCCAGGATCCGCTCGAGCAGCTCGAGGTATTGGCGCACGTGATCCTCCGCAGGCCTGTTATACCGCGGCCTCCGACCGCGGCCCCCGCCTCAGCGGGGGTCGTCTTCGGGCGGGGGGCGCAGGGGGAAGCCGCTCGGGCCGGGGGCGCCGCCCAGGAGCCCGCTCTTGGCGGCGGCGAGGGCGCGCTCGACGAAGATCTCCACCGCGCGGAAGCCCACGGGCCCGTAGCGCGCCCGCGCCTCGTCGAGCAGCGGCGCGAGGGCCTCGCCGCTGGGGCGCGCGCTGGGCGGGAACTCCTGCAGCAGGCGGTGGTGGAGCGCGTCGCCCAGGGGGTGCAGGCGGGCCTCGTGGCCGTTGAGGTCTCGCGCGAAGCGCCGGGCGAGGCGCTCGTCGTTGGCCGAGAGCAGGTCCGAGGGCGAGAGCCCGGTCAGGTGGTCGTAGAGCGCGAAGTTCACGACCTCCATGCGGAAGGGCAGGACCTGAGCGGCCTGGGCGCGGTCGACCGCCGCCGTCAGCGCCTCGAGCTCGACCGACTCCGCGGGCCAGGCGAGGCCGTAGGTCCGGGCGAAGGCCACCCGCCCCGGACCGCAGGCGAGCAGCCGGCTGACGCGCTCGAGGAAGGCGTGGCTGAAGTAGCTGAGCCGCGCGTCGTAGCCCGCTTCGCAGCTCACGAACACGCCGCTCTCGTACATCGGGCCGTGGGCGCCGAAGAGCCGGGTCCCCACGGCCTCGGGAACCGACGCGTCGACCGGGCGCGCGTCGGCGCGCGCCCGGGCCCGGACGTAGGGGTCGGGGTCGTCGGCCGCGGAGGGCACGCGGGGGGCGAGCAGCCCGCGGGCCAGGGGGTCGGGGTGCGCGGCGAGGGTCAGCACCCCGGCGCTGGGGGCCTGCGCGGCCCGGGCCGCGATCCAGGCGAGCTGGCCGAGGTCGAGCTCGGCGTGGCTCCACACCCCGCTCAGCTCGGGCTCGGCGTAGCCCGAGGAGCGGAGGAAGTCGTCGCGCGCGGCGACGAGCTCCGGCTCGTCGCGGCCCGCGAGCAGGCTCAGGGCTGCGCCGGCGGAGCCCGCGCGCAGGTGCTCCCGGGCGTGCGCGGCGAGGGTCGAGGGGTCGGCCTGGGCCAGGGCCTCGCGCTCGCTCTGCCGGACCCGCTGGTCCATGCGCTAGCTCCCGGTGGAGACGGCCTCCGGGCCACTCCCCGTTTGCTCGCGAGGCGCGGAGGGCTCCTGGTTGCCGCGCTGGACGGTCACGTCGCCGACCTCGTCCTCGCGGAGCACGCCCTTGCCGACGAGGGTCTCGACGATCCGCCGGTGCTCGCGCTCGTGCTCGTGGCGCATGGCGTCTTCGTCGCCGTCGTACTCGATCAGGATGTCTTTCTTGCCGGTCTCCATGTTCATGCGGAACCGGATCTGAATCTCGCCCACGACAACCTCGGTGCTGTCAGTATAGCCCTTCGCCGCAGGCGCGCGCTTCCCGGGGGCCGCTCCGAGGCCCCCTCGACTCTCGCGGCGAAGCTGCTCGGCCTCGGAAGAGAGAGCCACGCGGGCGAGCGCGACGGCGGGCGGAGGCAAGCTCCGCCCCTACGGCTTGGTGGCCTGAGGGTTCAGGATCGGCCTCGACGTGTTCCCAGGGGGCCTCTCCGAGGCCCCCTCGCCCACGCAGCGAAGCTGCGAGGGCTCACCCCCAACGGGCCGCAGGCGCTGGTCTCGGTCTCGGTCTCGGTCTCGGTCTCGGTCTCGGTCTCCGTCTCCGTCTCGGTCTCGGTCTCGGTCTCGGTCTCGGTCTCCGTCTCCGTCTCGGTCCTGCGCCGGAGGTTCACTCCCCCGGCAGCGGACTCACGAGGGGTTGGCCCACGAGCCACTCGCAGCGGTGGCCGATCCACTTCCAGAGCCGGGAGCCCTCGGCGAACTCGTAG
>JAGQRJ010000686.1 GCA_020425635.1 Planctomycetota bacterium
CTTCCGAGGAGGGTCTACGCAGGTCGCGCGCCGGGCGTAAATTCCATGAAGCCAGCGTGTTGGCGCAGGGTGCCCAAACCGGACAGGGATCCTTGCGAGAACCGGCCCAGATTCGCTCCAGCGGACCTGGCGGGGGGCGTCGAGGATGGACGTCCGGCGTGGATCGCCGCGCACGACCGGCGGGGTCGGGGCTTAACGCACCGGGCGCAGGAGGGTGCCCTGGCTGACCCACGGGCTCAGTCCCAGCGGGTCGCGGCGCAGGGTCGGGTCGTTCTCCACGTAGACGTAGAGGTTGATCCCGCCCGCGAAGGAGAGCGGGTCGGGGGTCAAGAACCGGCCGAGCACCGGGTCGTAGGTGCGGGCGCGCAGGTCGTAGAGCCCGGTCGCCGGGTCCTGGGGGCGCGAGGTGAAGCGGAACGGGTTCTTCTCGGCCAGGGGCCCCTCGCTCGCGATCAGCCCGCCGAAGGCCGCGTAAGTGTAGCGCGCCGCGACGGCGCCCTTGGGGTCGGTGAGCCCGATCACGCTGCGCACGAGGTCGTAGTGCACGTAGGCCGGCTTGCCCCCCAAGGACCAGGCGAGGAGGTCGTCGACCTCGTCGCCGAGGAGGCAGCTCCAGAGCACCTGGCCGCGGTCGTCGAGGGCGCCGAAGGTCCCCTCGCGGTCGCTGAGGTAGTACTCCCGGCGCTTGCCGTCCTCGCGCCACAGCCGCTGCCCGTTGGGCGCGTAGCCGTAGCGCACCAGGCGTCCGTCGGCGAGCTCGACCGCGATCAGGCGGCTGTGGGCGTCGTAGGTGTAGCCCACGTTGCCGCGCGCGATCGTGCGCCCCTGGTCGTCGTAGAGCAGGGTCTCGGAGCCGCGCTTGGTGAGGCGGTTCCCCTTGGCGTAGGTGAAGCTCAGGGGGTCGCCCGCGCCCAGCTTCTCGGCCACGCGGTTGCCGAGGTCGTCGTAGCGGCACTCCCAGTGCTCGGCCCCGCGCACGCGCCGCAGGCGCCCGTCGGCGTCGTGGCTGTACTTCGAGGAGGTCTTGTCTTCGGTGGTGACGCTCGCGATCCGGCCCTTGCTCCCGTAGCGGTAGGCGCGTCGCAGCAGGACCTCACCTTCGCGGGCGGTGCTCAGCTCGCTGAGGCGGCCGTCCTCCCAGGTGAGCGTCGTCGTGACCCCGTTGGGGTAGCGCACCGCGACCCGGCGCCCGGCGTCGTCGTAGGCGAACTCCACGCGCCCCGCGTGGGGGCCCTCGACGCTGGTCAGCTCGTCGTCCTCGCCGTAGGTGTAGCGCACCTTGCCCCAGGGCAGCTCGACCGCCACGCGCCGGCCGGCGTCGTCGTAGGCGAAGCTCACGCTCTTGCGGCAGGGCTGGAAGGTGATCCGCTCGAGCTGGCCGGCGGCGTCGTAGCGGTAGTCGATCCCGCCCTCCGGCCCCCGCTGGCTGATCAGTCGACCCTCGCTGTCGTAGGAGAACTTCTCGACCTGCTCGCCGACCTTGCGCTGGGTCAGGTTGCCCCGGGCGTCGTAGCTGTAGAAGACCTCGTAGTCGCCGCGGGCCTCACGCTCGATCAGGCCCTCGGCGTTGAAGGTCCGCACCCGCTTCCCGGTGGCGGGGTCGCTGAGCTCGCAGCTGCGCTCGCCGTAGCTCGCGGTGAAGGTGTTGCCGAGGGCGTCCTCGACCTTGACGATCCGGCCCTCGGCGTCGTGGGTCAGGGTCGCGACCAGGCCCAGGTTCGAGCGGATCGCCTGCAGCGTGCCGTCCTCGGTGTAGGTGTAGTAGCGATCGCGCCCGAACTCGTCCTGGGTGCTGGTCACCCGGCCCTCGGCGTCGAGGGTCCGCGACTCGAGCAGGCGGCCCGCGGGGCTGTAGCGCTCCTCGACGACCTCGGCCTCCGACCGCTTCAGCCGCGCGCGGCTGCCGTCGGGGTACTCCATGACGACCACGCCGTCTTCGGGGTAGCTGAGCTTGACGGTCTCCCCGTCGATCTCCGTGGTGGTGGGCCGCTGGGGGTCGTCTTGCGCGCGCGCGGGCAAGGCGACCCCCAGCAGGCACACCGCCAGCAGTGGCAACGAGGGTCGTGCTGAGCGAGCCATGAAGGGCCTCCGTCCTGGGCGGTCGGGCACCGCCTGTGCAGCAGACGCGCTAACGCCCGTCGTCTTCAAGCGGCAGGTCCCAGCCGAGGAGGTCGTTGAACCACCCCTGGACCGCGCTGATCGGGATCCACTGCATCATGCCCATGAAGAACACCAAGGTCGGCAAGAGCACGATCGCGGTGAGGGTCAGCCAGAGCTTGGTCCGGGGCTGCTCGTCCGGGGTCGGACCGAACTTCGGGCTGGTGACCACGAAGATCGACTCGGCCGAGGCCGCGGGCACCCCCGGGAGCGACTCGCTGAGGTCGACCATGGGGGTGTTGTCGCTGGCGTAGTAGTCGTAGTAGCCGAAGGCGGTCGCGTCGTTGGGCGGGACCCCGTTGAGGATCAGGCCCAGGCTGCGCGCGCCCACCGAGTCCATTTGCTGGATCGCACCCGTGGCCAGGCGCCGGCGCGAGCTGCGCAGGCGCACCACGTAGACCACGCCCTGGACGTAGGGCGCCATGAGGCTCGTGTCGGCGAGCGGACGCGCCGGCGGGGCGTCGACGACCACGTGGTCGTAGTTCTCGATCGCGTACTGGATCACGCGCTTGAACTGCCCGCGCAGCAGCAGGTCGGCCGGGTTCAGCGGGCAGGGCCCGCTGGGCAGGATCTCCAGCCCCTCGAACTCGGTCTTCTGGATCACCTCTTCGGGCGTGCGCATGCCCGCGAGCACGTCGGCGAGGCCTTGCTCGTGGGCGGAGCCGAGGATCTTCTGGATCCGCGGGCGGCGCATGTCGGCCTCGATGATCAAGGTCCGCCCGCCGGTGCGCATGAACGACGCGGCGAGGTTCGCGCTGACGAAGCTCTTGCCGTCGCGGGGGCTGCCGCTGGTCACGAGGATCGCGCTCTTGTGGATCCCGCGCGCGGCCACGGTGATGTTCGTGCGGATCAGGCCGAAGGCCTCGGAGACCCACGACGAGCCGTGGAGGTGGCCCTTCTCGTCCATGTCGCGGAAGTCGAGGTAGGGCACGCGCCCGAGGATCTGACCGAGCTGCAGGGCCTCCTCTTCCCGGCCGAGGGTGTCGTCGAGGTGGTCCCAGAAGACCACGATCACCAGGCCCAGGCCGAAGCTCAGGATCGCCACGAACAGGAACATGACCGGCTTGAAGCGGGCCTCGGCCTCGAAGGGGATCTCGGCGCGGTTGATCACCAGCGCGCCGCCGCTGTCGTCCTCGAGCAGGGCCTGAGCGCCGCGGAGCTCGGCGCGGGTGGCCTCGAGCTCGCGCTCGTACCACTCGACCTCCTGCCGCACCTCGAGGTAGGTCGCCTCGAGGGTCTGCAGGCGCTTGAGCTCGTTGGTGTAGGCCTCGATGTCGCTGTTGAGGCGCTGCTCTTCGCTGCTGAAGGTGCGGTCGCGCTCGCGGAGGCCCTTGATCCGGGCCTGGGCCTCGCGCTTGAGGTCCTCGAGGAATGCCGCGCGCTCGGTGGCCAGGCGGCGGGAGAGGGTGATCACCTCGGGCGAGTCCGCGTTGAGCGTCGCCTCCGCCTGGGTGTAGCGGTCCTTGATCGTGTCGTAGGCCGGTCGGGTGATCGGCTCGCCGGTCGGCATGCGCCGCGCGAGGACCTCGACGTTGGTCTCCACGGTCGCCGCGTCGAGGTCTTCGAGGTAACGGCTGAGGCCGCCGACCTCGGCCTCGAGCTGCGCGCGCTGGATCTTGAGCGCGTTGAGCCGCTCCTGGAACTGCTGCTGGCTCTCGCGGTTCCACTGACGCTGGGCGGCGAAGTTTTGGTTGCCCGCGCGCGCGAAGAAGTCGGTCTCCTGCCGGCGGGCCTTCTGCAGGTCTTCGAGCAGGCTCTTCTCGCGCGTCTTGAGCTGGCGCACCATGAGCTCGTAGCGTCCGGAGAGGAACTCGTTGGTGAACGGGACGAAGGCGTTCATGAGCGCGTTCACGCGCTCGACCACGTCTTCGGCGTCGCGCCCGCGGGCCGTGACCTCGACCAGGAAGGTGTTGCGCCGGGGCTCGATCTCGATCCGGCGGAGGAAGTCCTCACGCTGCTCGAGCCGGGCCGAGCCCTGCTTGAGCTCGCGACCGCTGTTCTTGATCGCCTCCTCCACGACCCGGTGCGAGGTCAGGAGCTGGCGGTGCGTCTCCATGATCGCCATTTGGTCGGTGCGCGCGAGCCCGCGATCCTGGTTCAGGTTCGAGTACATCCCGAGCTGCACGAGCCCGGTGGCGACGTACTCCGGCGGTTTGGCGATCGAGTAGACCGTGAGCAGCGCCAGGGCGAGCCCGGTCACCGTGAGCGGGACCCACCACCTCAGGCGGAACGCATACCAGATCCGCAGCAGGCTCTGCCGCTGCAGGCCGTCGGGACCCGCGGCGCCTGCGCCGGAGAGGTCGGGGAGCGAGGAGGGGAGCAAGTGCTGATTCACCAGATCGACTCCGGGACGAGCACGGTGTCGCCCGCGCGCAGGCTGTAGTCGGTGTCCTTGGCCTGTCCGTTGAGGATCTCGCTCACCGGAACGGGGATCCGGCGGCCGTTGCGCAGGATCTCGACCCCGTCGGGGTCGCCGGTGGGCGAGAACCAGCCGGCCTCGGCGATCGCCTGCAGCGCAGACATGCCGTTGACGTCGAGGGCCACCGGGCCGGGGTTGGCCACCCCGCCGCCGACGATGTAGACGCGCTGGGTGTTCTGCGGCACGTAGATCACCTGGCCGGGCTTGAGCACGAGCGCCTTGTCGGCGGCCGACTCCTTGCTCCCCTGCAGGAGCAGGATCCCCGAGCCCGCGTTCGGCGAGAGCCCGCCGGCGGCGACCAGGAGCGCGGCGACGGTGGTCTGGTCGCGCAGGGGATAGGCGCCGGGGTTGACCACCGCCCCGAACACGTGGGCCGAGGGCAGGCGCGGGACGATCAGCTGGTCGTCGGCCTCGAGCCAGGCCGTGCGCCCGGCGAGGTGGGCCTTGAGCAGCTCCTGGAAGCCGAAGTGGTAGCAGCGCATGCCTTGCTCGGCCGAGGGGTCACGGCGGATCAGGGTCAGCCGCTCACCGGCGGAGTCGGTGTCGAGGCCCTGTACGCGGTCGATCAGGTCGTAGACGCTGAGCGGCTTGTAGGGGGTGAGCGGGATCAGGCTCGTGGAGAGCCCGGCGCCGTCTTGCACGCGGTGCGCGCGGACCCGGCCGACGACCGAGACGCTGCGCTCGGCGGGGGTCTCCAGGCGCACGGTCACCGGGGCGCGCTCCTTGAGCGGGCCGGGGTCGACGAGGTAGTCGGCGACCGCCTTCGCGAGCTGGGAGGTCGTCAGGCCGACCGCCTTGACCGAACCCACGGCGGTGATCGCGACCTCGCCTTCGGGCGAGACCTGGGTCACCCCGGTGTAGCTCTCGTAGCCGAACACCCCGATCTCCACCGCGTCTCCAGGCACGAGGGTCGGGATCGGCGCCTTGCCGCCCGCGCCGACCAGCGCCTCGAGCCCGAGCTCGGGGGTCGCCGCTTCGGCGAGCTCGACCAGGAGGTCGAGCTCGGGGGCCGGGCTGGGCGTGCCCTTGAGCGCCAGCGCGCGCGCGGTGGCGAGCTGCTCGTCGTTGCCCAGGCGGGCCGTCTCGTCGGTGTCGACCGGGCCAGGGGGGGTGATGGGGGTGGAGGGGCACCCCACGAAGCCGCAGGTCGCGAGCGCGAGCACGCAGGCGGCCAGGGGTGAACGCTTCAAACCGAAGTCCATGGAGATCCCTCGTCAGGTGGCGATCTGGGGCTGTCGCATTGTGCCCCGCCCTGCGCGGACTGCAACTCCCGACAGGTCATGGACTAGAGGATCAAAGCCGGAGCGTGAGCGAGGCGCCGATCCGAAACACACCGTAGTCGAAGATGCGGCTGCGGCTGCTGAGGTAGGACGTCTGCGCGCCGACGCTCAGCCAGGGCAGCGGGTCCCAGGTGCCGCCCAGGGTCAGGTCGACCGTGCGCCGGTCGGCGGCGTCGAGGTTCTCCTGCAGGCTCCAGCCCACGCGGAGGAAGACCCCGGTGTTCAGCGGCAGGCTGCGGTTCACCGCGAGGTCGGCGCGGGTCAGGGTCAAGGACGACGACTGGGCGGAGAAGGTGATCTGCCGGGTGAAGGTCAGGGTGAACCCGGTCAGCGGGTTGGGCTGCCAGCCGCCGGCCGCGGTCACGATCACTCCCTCCGGCGCGCTGCGGGTGAAGGCCCGCCGCTTGAGGATCCGGCCGACCTCGTAGCCCAGGCGCAGGTCGAAGGTCAGGCTCTGGTCGGCCGTGGCGACGCCGATCCCCACGAGGCCCCCCGTGAGCGCGAGGTCGGGCGCGGTGGCGTCGCGGTTGGTGTATTGCAGCTCGCGGTAGCCGCCGCCGGCGAGGAAGGTCACCGGGAGGTTCGGGTTGAAGGTCACGAAGCCGTTGGCGCCGTAGCCGAGCTGGTCGAAGAAGTCGAAGCGCCGGTTGAGGAAGTCGATCCGCTGCACTTGGCTCTCGACCTGGACCCCGACGCGCTGGGTGATCGTGACCGTGGTCGTGAGCAGCGCCTGGCTGGTGAAGCGGCGCTGCTGGCCGCCGTTGAACTGCGGGTCCGTGGGCCGGCTGCTCCAGCCTGCGCTGCCGTTGAGCGCGAAGCTCACCCGGTTGAAGCGCAGCCCGCCGCTGGTCTGCACGAGGTGGTCCACGCTCGAGAGGTTCGAGTTCTCGATGTAGTCGCGGAAGATCGCGGAGTAGCTGATCGCGGCGTCCCAGCGCTCGCGGGTCGCGGAGAGGCGCCCGGTGAAGGTGTTGGTGATCTCGATGTCCGTGTCGCGGTTGCTGAAGCTCTGGCGGAACACGTTGTCGTCGTGGAACACCGACACCCGATAGCTGGGCTGGAACACGAGCCACGGTCGGAGGCGCAGGCCCGTCCCCAGGCTCGAGCCAGCCGGCGGCAGGCTCAGGTCTTCGCCGAGCTGATTGCGCGCGAGCTCGTTGTTCTGCACCGGGAGCACCGGGCGGGGGTTGGCGTTGGCTGGGGCGGTGGTGGTCAGGTCCTCCGCTTCGCCCCCCTCCTCGGTCGGCTCGCCGGCCTCTCCGCCGTCGGTCGCGGGGGTCTCACCTGGGGCGGGTTCGTCCTGGGCCAGGGCTCCGAACCCGGCGCCGAGGAGGGCGAAGCACAACGACCAGGGGGCAGCAGCTCGACGCACGGGGCCTCCAGACCTAGAAGCAGGCAAGGGTTATACCAAGA
>JAGQRJ010000687.1 GCA_020425635.1 Planctomycetota bacterium
CTTCCGAGGAGGGTCTACGCAGGTCGCGCGCCGGGCGTAAATTCCATGAAGCCAGCGTGTTGGCGCAGGGTGCCCAAACCGGACAGGGATCCTTGCGAGAACCGGCCCAGATTCGCTCCAGCGGACCCGGCGGGAGGCGTCGAGGACGGACGGCCGGCGTGGATCGCCGACCGTCCGTCCCGCGCTAACGCACGGCCCTCGTGCCCAGCTCGCGGCCGAGCTTGGCGCCCTGCTTGCGAATCTGGCGATCGAGCAGCTCGCCTGGCTTGCCGTACCTCGCGGGGCCCACCGCGAGCTTGCTCGCGGCCTCCGCGCCCAGGTGCCCCCCGACCTTGGGGGCCAGCTGCTCGGCGCTGCTGCCCACGTCGTCGAGGCTCAACCCGACCTCGCCGAGGACGGCGTTGGCCCGCCCGAGCTGGGTGTTCAGCGGGCCCGCCCGGACTCCGGCGTCCTCCAGGGCGTCGCCGGCCCGCTCGCCGGCCTTCCGAGCCAGCTTGCCGGCGGCGCCGGCGACCTCCCGATCGAGCCGCTTGGCGAGGTCGACCTCTCCGAGCTTGCCGAGGCTGACCTGGCCCAGGCCCAGCCGGGCTCCGACCCCGAGGCCCGCTCCTGCCTGCTTGCCCAGGCGACCCGCGACGTTGCCGAGGAGCTCACCGGTGCTCCGCCCTGCGTCGCCAAGGCGCACGTCGAGCTGACTCAGGGCGCCACCGGCGCTCAGCCCGGCCCCCCCGGCGAGCTCCGCGAGGCCGCCCCCCTGGACCAACTGGCTCGCGTAGCTTTGGAGGTTCATGCCCATGCCGATCCGTCCGTAGCGCTTGAGCACCTGCTCGATCATGTAGCCCACGCCGCGCTTCGCGCCCGGCCAGGTAATGTCCATGGCGGTCGTGGGGCCCATCCACCAGGTCGACGACAAGGTTGCGAGGTAGGGGACGGAGATCAACACGAGCATGCTGTTGACGAGGCCCTTCTGCCGCGAGCTGACTCGACCGATCAGCTTGCGCAGGAACTTCATCATTTGGAACCCGCCCAGCGAGTTGTCGGGTGAGCGCTGGAGCTCCTTGAGCGCAGCCTCGACGATCTTGACCGCCTCGATCTTGTAGGTCAGGTCGCCGACGTCGCGGGTGTCGAGGAACGGCAGCGAAGTGCTGGTGTGGCGCCCGCGGCGCTGGCCGAACACCGACCCGCCCCCGACGGCGCGTGTTGCCTCCAGCAAGCGGTGCGCGGGGATCCGCGCTGCGCTGGACCGAAAGCTCGAGAACGCCCCGGTCTGCGAGCGGAGGTCGGTGAGCTGCTCGAGCTGACGCAGACCCGCGTCGTAGCCCGGGATCGCGTCGACGTCGAAGAACGCGGTGACCTCCCGCTGGAAGTCCTGATTCAGCTCCTTTTGCCGCGCGATGTGTTTGCGGCGCTTCTTCTTGCTCAGTCCGCTGAACAGACCTCCGTAGGCGAGCGGGGTACAGACGAATAGACAGACACTGACGACGACGAACTTCCTCACGAGACGGTCCTTCTTCCCGCGAACCCAAGCGGCTCTCACCTCGCCTGCGCTCGTTGGGGGGACCCCCTCCAGCCTTCGCGGGTCCTGCACGCAGCCCGCGGTCCAGCTCGATTGGCCCTCGGGCAGAGGCCCCTAAGACCGGCGCTTGCAGGGAGCTACGCCTCTCGCGGGCGCTCCAGCGGGAGGGCGAGTGGCGCAGCGTGGCTACTCAGGCCGTGGAGCGCTCGAACTCGACCGCTGAAATTCCGTCCGCGGGCGCGCACCCCTGGGGGTCGATCGCCGCCCACGACCGGCGGGGCCGGAGGCTAACGCACCGGGCGCAGGAGGGTGCCCTGGCTGACCCACGGGCTCAGCCCCAGCGGGTCGCGGCGCAGGGTCGGGTCGTTCTCCACGTAGACGTAGAGGTTGATCCCGCCCGCGAAGGAGAGCGGGTCGGGGGTCAAGAAGCGGCCGAGCACCGGGTCGTAGGTCCGGGCGCGCAGGTCGTAGAGCCCGGTCGCCGGGTCCTGGGGGCGCGAGGTGAAGCGGAACGGGTTCTTCTCGGCCAGGGGCCCCTCGCTCGCGATCAGCCCGCCGAAGGCCGCGTA
>JAGQRJ010000688.1 GCA_020425635.1 Planctomycetota bacterium
ACCTGCCGGTCGACCTGACCATGCGCACCGGCCTCTCGGCCGAGGTCACGGTCCACGTGGGGAAGTGATGCACGCCCTTGTCGTCGCACCGCTCCTGCTCAGCCTCGTCGGCGCACCGACCGAGGAGCACCTGGACCTCGACCGCCTCGTCGAGCTCGCGAAGGCGCAGCACCCGAGGCTGGGCGAGGCCCGCGCGGTGGCGCGGGCGCGCGAGGCGGAGGCCAAGAGCGCGCGGGGGCGGCTGCTCCCCGCGATCGCGCTGCACGACGAGCTGCAGCACTACACGAGCCCGTTCGACATCAGCTTCGGCGGCGGTAGCTTCCAGGCGCGTGGCCAGGACACGAACCTCTTCGTGGCCTCCGCCACCCAGCCGCTCCTGGGGCTCGGCGCGAGGATCGAGCGCTACCGGGCGGCGGAGGCGGGCGCGGGCGCATCGACCGAGCGCCTCTCGAGCGCGGAGGCCGCGCTGACGGAGAGCTTGCGGATCGCCTACCTGGAGCTCTTCGAGGCCCGCGCCCTGGAGGACATCGCGGCCGCATCCAAGGCTGAGCTCGAGGAGCAGCGCGCGGTGGCGGAGGCCAAGGTGAAGGCGGGCGCGCTCACCCGGGCGGATCGGCTGCGGGTGGAGGTGGCCGCCGCGAACGCCGAGCAGCAGCGGATCGAGGCGGGAGCGAGCGTAGCCACCGCGCGCGCGCAGCTGTTGACCGCGGTCGGCCTGTCGCCGGAGGCGCCGGTGGCGCTCGAGGAGCCCACCGCCCTCCTCGCGCGGGGGGAGGCGCCACCGCCGCTCTACGACGCGGCGCAGGCCCAGGCCCTCGAGGCCAGACCCGAGCTCTCGGCCCTCGAGGGCGAGCGCGCCGCGGCCGAGCACAAGAGCGACGCGGCGTGGTGGGACCTGCTGCCCGAGGTCGACGTCGAGGCGGCCTACGTCCGGACGGACGGCCAGGCCTTCGCGCCCAAGGATCAGGCCTACGTCGGGCTCGCCGCGAACTGGCGCGTCTTCGAGTGGGGGGCCGGCTGGTACGCGCGCGAGGCGAGCGAGGCCGCCGCCGAGGCCGCCTCGGCCTCGCTCGAGGCGGCCCACCGCGCGCTTTATGCCGAGCTCGCCCAGCGCCTCGCCCGGCTCCGCGCCTCCCAGGGCGCGGTAGCGGTGGCCCAGACCGCCATCGCGAGCGCCGAGGAGGCCTTCCGGGTCACCCGCGAGGCGGTGGACGTCGGCGCCGCCACGACCACCGATCTGCTGGACGCGGAGTCCGCCCTCACGCAAGCGCGCCTGCGCCTGACCCATGCGCGCTACGCGGCGGCGATCGCGCGGGTCCAGCTCGACCGCGCGATGGGCGTCGACTGAGGTCGGGCGGCGTCGGTCGGTCAGCGGCAGGTCGGGGCGTAGCGCACCGTCACCTGGCCGGGGTTGGCGCGCAGGGCCGGGTCCAGCTGCACGACGTCGGTGCCCGGCTGGTGGAGGTAGCCGCCGGGCCCGGCCGGGAGCTGCGCGCCGTTCAGCAGGACGCGCAGGCTCGAGGGCGTGGGGACCGACGTCAACCTGTATTGCGTCATGTGCTGGGCCACGGCGGGAGCGAGCGCGCTCATCCAGTCCGTCGAGGGCGGTGTGCCGCAGGGGGCGCCGATGTCTCCGCCGGTGGCGCGGATGTAGGCATCCACGGGAGGGCCGACCGTGAGCAGGGACCCGCAATCGTCACGCGCCTTGCCCATGATGTTGGCGGAGATCCGGTTGTCGTCGAAGTCCTTCAGCGAGCGGAGCACGTCGAGGTAGTACTCGACGTGATCGGAGGGAGCCCCGATGCTGCGCGAGGTCTGC
>JAGQRJ010000689.1 GCA_020425635.1 Planctomycetota bacterium
ACGATCGAGGCCCCGCCCCCCGAGACCTTGCTCACCCACGACCAGCTGTTCCAGGTCGAGATCTATCCCCCCGAGCAGCGCGCGACCCGGCTCGGGCTCCAGCTGCGCGCTGCGGGCCACCCGCGCGCCGCGGTCGTCGCCTACGCGCAGGCCACGGAGACCGACGGGCGCGGCTGGTACGAGCTCGCCCGGCTGCTCGCCTCCCCAGAGCAAGCCCGCGCCGTGGGCGTCGGCGACACCCCGATCGGGGGCTTGCTCTCCGCCTGCATGGAGGCGGCCTGTGACCTGGGGGACCCCAGCGCGCTCAACGCGCTCGCGGGGGTGTGCCATCGCGGGCGCAAGGACTGGCCCGTCGCGCGCGACCCCGTGCGCGCGACCGCGCTCTCGCGCGCGGGGCTGCGCGGGGCCACCGACGTCGACCTGCTCGCCGACCTCCACCTGCGCCTCGCCGTGCTCGCGCTGGAGCACCCTGGAGAGGAGGGCTGCCCGACCCTCGAGGAGGGCCGCGCCCACCTCGAGGCCGCCGAGGCGCAGGACCGGCCGCAGTACGTCGAGTCGCTGCGCGCGCTGCGGGAGCGCTACGCCGCCCTCGACCGCGACTAGCCCGCGCGCGGCGAAAGGCGCTACCTCGCCGCGCGCAGCAGCCCGATCGGGAGCACGCCGTCGGGGGCCTCGAAGCCGATCCCCAGCAGCTCGGCCACCACCGGCGCGACGTCCTCGAGGTCGAGCCGCGGCACGAGCACGTCCTCGGCGAAGCCCGCGCCCCAGCCCACGAAGCCGGTGTGGATCCGCTGGAAGTCCGGGAAGTAGCCGTGGGTCCCCCCGCGCCCCGCCTGCAGCGCCTTCCCGCGCGCGGAGCTCGAGAAGCGGTAGCCCTCGAACGCGCTGAGGGCGAGCGCCGCGTCGGGGTCGGCGCCGAGCTCGCGCAGCTGCGCGGGCTCGATCACGCGGAAGGTCTTGCGCACCCCAGGAGGCAGCTCGGCGAGCAGCCCCCGGACGACCTCGACGGCGGCCGCGTCGGCGGGGTCCGCGAGCCGGAGCAGCGCCGACCCGCCCGAGCAGTGGAAGGTCGCGCGCCACGCCCCGCGGTCTGGCGCGCTGCCCTGGAGGCCCGCCTCCGCGAGCCACACGTTGGGGCACACCCGGGTGTGGGTGTCCACGAAGCCGTGGTCGCCGGTCACCACGAAGGCGGTGCGCTCGAGGATCCCCGCCCGGCGCGCGTCCTCGACCAGGGTCGCCAGCGCGGCGTCGGCGAGGGCCACCGCCTGGGCGACCTCGGGCCCCTGGCGCCCCACCGCGTGCATGACGTGGTCGGGACCGGTGAGGTGCACCGTGAGCAAGGCCGGCCTGTAGGTCCGCAGCAGGTAGCCCGCGGCGAGGCCCACCCGCAGGTCGCGGCTCGCGAGGTTCATGGAGTAGTTGTCGTCGCGCAGGTTCCCGGTGGCCTCGCGCTCGATCTCCTCCATGAGCCCTGGCGGCGTGCTCGCCGAGCGGATCGGCGCCGTCCCCCCGATCCCCGCGCTCAGCGACCACACCTCCGGGAGGTTGCGCGTGACCGGCGCTCCGACCGAGACCGGCCAGCTGATCGAGGCGCTCTCGAGGCCGGCGTCCTGAACCGCGTGCCACAGGGTCCGAGCCTTGATCTCGGAGGCGTCCCAGTACCAGCGCCCCGTCTGCCCCTCGGGCTCGAAGGGCTCGTTGTTCACGATCCCGTGCCGCGCCGGGAGCGCCCCCGTGATCAAGGTGGTGTGCGAGGGGTAGGTCACCGAGGGGAAGACGCCGCGCACGGCCTGGGCGCGCACCCCCTCCTTGGCCAGCCGCTGCAGCGTCGGCGCCGGCCAGCTGGGGTCGAGGTAGAACTCGGGCCGCAGCCCGTCGATCGAGACGAGCACCACGTGGTCGGCGCGCGGGTCCTTGGCCCGCTCGGGCTCCGCGCGGGCGACGCCCGCGCTCAGGGTCAGGCTCAGGGCCAGCAGGGTCGACGTGCGCATGGCTCACCTCCGCGCGCCATTAGGGCACAGGGCCCGGGCTCTGGCGACCGCCTCACGCCCGCGCTCGCCCACGCGCGCTCGCGCACGACGCCGTCGGCCGCGCGCAGGAAAAACGCGATACCCTAGGCGCCCCATGGAAGAGCGCACGATCTTGCCCTGGCTCTCGGTCTCCGAACCCGTGAGCTCGTTGAGCCACCTCGCGGGGGCGATCGCCGTCGCGCTCCTCGCGTCGCGCTTGCTCGAGAAGGCGGGCGACGACCCCCGTCGCCGGCGCGCGGTGTGGCTCTACCTGTTCGGCGTCGGCGGCATGTTCGTCGTCAGCGGGACCTACCACTTCCTCGACAACGCCAACCCCTACCGCGGGCTGTTCTGGCGCCTCGACCACGCCATGATCTGGTGGACGATCGCCGGGACGATCTCCGCGGTCCAGATCCTGGCCGGCCTGACCCTGCGCTGGAGGGGCTACGTGGTGTGGATCCTGGCCGTGACCGGCATGACCCTCGAGCAGCTCACCCTCGAAGGGCTCAGCATGTGGGTCAGCCCCGCGCTCTACGTGGGCATGGGCTGGTACGGGATCTTCCCCATGGTCCAGTTGATCCGCGCGGAGGGCGTCAAGTTCGCCTCCGCCGTGTTCTGGGCCGGGGTCACCTGTACCGCGGGCGGGATCTGCGACGCCCTCGAGTGGCCCTTGCTCTGGCCGGGGGTGATCGAGGGGCACGAGGTCATGCACGTGCTGATCGCCTGGGGCATGGCGCAGTTCTATCGCGCGGTGACCAACTGCGCGGCGCTGCCCTTCAGGCCGTATCTCCAGGGCGACCCGCCAGGTGAAGCCCGCCCCGAGCTCGAGCCGGCCCACGACTGAGCGCGGTCGCAGGGCTGTGAATCCGGGCGCGGGTGTCATGCTCCCGTGACCCGAGGCGCGCGGGGCCGCGCGCGGCGCTAGGATTGAGCGTCCGCTCCCCCCTGGCGATCTCGGCACGAAGTTCGCATTCTACGGCCTCGCCCGAACCCGACCCCGTGGAGGCTCCCGTGTTCTCGACCATTCTCGTCCCGATCGACGGATCGGAGTATTCCGCCCGGATCCTCTGGCAGATCAAGCGCCTGGCCATGCACGAGGCCACGAGCGTGGAGCTGTTCACCGCGGTCGTGCCGATCCTCGAGTCGTGGCGCGAGCGGCAAGAAGACCGTCAAGACCGCTCGGAGCGCCACCCCACCCTGCGCCTCCAGGACGCGCAGCGCAACCTGGACAAGCTGGTCGAGGGGCTGACCAAGGAAGGGATCAAGGCCAGCGCGCGGGTCGAGCGCGGCCACGCCGCCGACTTGATCCTCCGCCGCGCGGAGGAGACCGGCGCCCAGCTCGTGGCGGTCGCGACCCACGGCCGCAGCGGCCCTGGCCTGTGGCTGCGCGGAAGTGTGACCCAGCGCTTGCTTCAGCACTGCCCGGTCCCGGTGCTCTGCCTCAACCCCCACGCCGAGGAGCAAGAGATCCAAGGCGTCCTCTTCAAGCATATCTTGGTTCCCCTCGACGGCTCCTCGCGCTCCGCCCAGGTCCTGCCCCTGGCTCAGGAGTTCGCCAAGATCCACGAGTCGGAGCTCGTCTTGCACGCGGTCGGCGCGACCCCGCCCGACAACCCCGTCAACGACGGCATGGTCGACTACCTCGAGCGACTGCAGCAAAAGCTCGAGGAGGCTGGCTGCAAGGCGCGGGTGCGCGTGGACTTCGGCGCGCCGGCCAAGGAGATCCTGGAGGCGGTCGACTCGGAGAAGATCGACCTCGTCGTGATCGGGACCCACGGGCAGTCGGGCCTGGAGAAGTGGGTCATGGGCTCGGTCACCGAGAAGATCCTGCGCCGCTGCCCGACCCCGCTCTTGGTCAAGCGCACCGCGCAGCTGACCTAGCTGCGCGGGCCACGGCCCCTCGCTAGCCCCGCGCCTTGCGGCCCAGGAACAGGGTGTCGTCGATCGTCTGCCCCTGGTCGACGAGGGGGTTCTCCCAGCGCACCGGCTCGGCCAGCGCCTCGGCGAACACCGCGGCGAGGTTCTCGGTGAACCAGTCGTCGTCGCCGACGCCCGCCGACCACACCGCGAGCACCCCCCCCGGGTTGAGGTGCTCGGCGACCCGGGTCAGGCCCTCGGGGGTGTAGAAGCGCGCGCTCGTCGGCCCGAGGGGCTCCGAGGGGGAGTGGTCGACGTCGATCAAGAGCAGGTCCCAGGTCTGCTCGGGCGGCTCGAGCAAGAGCGCGTAGACGTCGGCCTCGGTCACCGTCAGCGCGAGGTCCTCGTTGAGCGTGGGCGCGAGCGGGATCAGCCCCTCGCGCAGCCAGCCGATCACGGCCGGCAGCGCCTCGATCACCGTGACCTGCGCCACCCGGGGGTCGCGCAAGGCGGCGTGCGCGGTGTAGCCCAGGCCCAGGCCTCCGACGAGCACGTCGTGCGGACCGGGGCCTCCGTGCCAGGCGAGGGCGTGGGTCGCGAGGGCCTCCTCGGAGACCACGTTCAGGCTGCTCATGAGCAGCTCGTGGTCGAGGGTGACCTCGGTGACCTCGACCCCCGGCTGGGAGAGCAGGTCGCGCCGGCGGAGGCAGAGCGGGCCGAGGGGGGTGTCGAGGTAGTCGAGGATCTCGAAGCGCGGTTTGGCCATGCCGGACGATACGGCACTTTTCGAGCGCTTGGGAAATTCCGCACTTGCGCGGGGCGTACGCGCCGTGCTCCACTACGTGGGTCTGGTTTGCGTCTGGCGGCTTAGCGCCGCGGCGATATCAGCAGAGACGCCTGGCAATCCGCCGAGGGCACGCTGTCTCCGCGACCACGACCTCTTCTCATGCGCGCCCGCGTGCGGCGCGCCCCGAACGATCGAGCCGAACTTCGCACCCACCGCCGCGCTCAGGCCGGCACCCGCGAACGGACTCCGTCACACAGGAACCCCTTGACTGCATTCACCGACCTCGACTTGATCGAGCCCCTCCAGCGCGCGGTTGCGAGCGCTGGCTACACCACCCCCACCCCGATCCAAGCCCAAGCGATCCCGCCGCTCCTCCAGGGGCGCGACGTGCTCGGCTGCGCGCAGACCGGCACCGGCAAGACGGCGGCCTTCGCCCTGCCCGTGCTCCAGCACCTGCACCAGCGCAAGGCGCCGCGCGGCAAGCCGCGGATCCGCGCCTTGATCCTGACCCCGACCCGCGAGCTCGCCTCGCAGATCGACGCCAGCTTCCAGCAATACGGCGCCAACCTGCGCTGCACCAACCTGGTCATGTTCGGCGGGGTCAACGAGAACCCGCAGATCGCGGCCCTGCGCCGCGGCGTAGAGATCCTCGTCGCGACCCCCGGCCGGCTCCTCGACCTCGAGGGCCGCGGACACGTCGACCTGCGCCACGTCGAGTTCTTCGTGCTCGACGAGGCCGACCGCATGCTCGACATGGGCTTCATTCACGACGTGCGCCGGGTCTTGAAGGTCTTGCCCGTCAACCGGCAGAACCTGCTGTTCTCGGCGACCATGCCGCCCAAGATCGTCGAGCTCGCGGGCTCGTTCCTGCACGACCCGATCAGCATCGAGGTCACCCCCGAGTCGACCACGGTCGAGAAGATCGAGCAGAGCGTCTACTTCACCGAGCGCCCCGACAAGCGCCGGCTGCTGGTCGACCTGATCGGGCAGCTCGAGGTCGAGCGCGCGATCGTGTTCTCGCGCACCAAGCACGGCGCCAACCGCCTGACCAAGCAGCTCGACCAGGCCGGGATCGTGGCCGCCCCGATCCACGGCAACAAGTCACAGGCCGCGCGCGAGCGCGCCCTCGAGGGCTTCCGCGCGGGCAAGGTGCGGATCCTCGTGGCGACCGACATCGCCGCGCGCGGGATCGACATCGACGGGGTCTCGCACGTGTTCAACTTCGACCTGCCGAACGAGCCCGAGAGCTATGTGCACCGAATCGGCCGCACCGGCCGCGCCGGGAACAGCGGCGTCGCCGTCGCCTTCTGCGACCCGAGCGAGGGCGAATACCTCCGGGACATCGAGAAGCTGATCGGGTTCACGCTGCCCGTGGTCGAAGACCACGCCTACCACTGCCCCGCCGCGGTGCCCCCGCCGGTCCGGGGCTACGGCCGCCGCACGCGCGAG
>JAGQRJ010000690.1 GCA_020425635.1 Planctomycetota bacterium
CAGGCCGCCGCCGAGGCCGAGGCCCAGGCCGCCGCCGAGGCCGAGGCCCAAGCCGCCGCCGAAGCCCAGGCCGCCGCCGAGGCTGAGGCCCAGGCCGCTGCCGAGGCAGAGGCTGCCGCCGAGGCTGAGGCCCAGGCCGCTGCCGAGGCAGAGGCTGCCGCCGCTGCCGAGGCTTCTTTCTCGACCGTGGATTCCGGCGAGATCGGCCCGGCCCCCGGACTCCTCGACGCCCCCGAGCCCATGCCCAGCCTGGCCGACGACGACGCGGGGCTGCTCGAAGAGGGCCCGCTCAACCTCGACGAGATCATGGGCGACCTGGGCCTGGGGAGCTTCTCGAGCCCCTCGACCCAGCCCGAGCCGGCGCCGGCGGAGTCCTTCCGCGCGGACTCGTCGAGCGGGGGCCCGATCCTCGGCGCCGACGCCCTCGACGACGACTTCGCCGCGCCCGCGGGCAGCGGGATCGGCGCGGTGATCAGCGACTCCGGAATCCTCGGCGCCGCCGCCTACGACGACGACGACTTCACCACCCGCAGCGGCGAGGTGCTCCCTCCCAAGCCGGCGGCGCAGCCGGTGGCCGAGGTCATGGACGGCGGCGACCTCACCGGAGGCCTGTCCTTCGGCGACGAGGCGCTCGGCGCGGACCTGCCCAGCCCCAGCGGCGCAGGCGCGGGGTCGCTGGAGGCCGGCGAGATCCTCGGCGGCGACGTGTTCAGCTCGGAGTCCCTCGACGAAGCGGCCGCGGGCAGCGCGTCCGACCTCGGCAGCGGCTCAGGGATCGGGACCGACTCGGGCTCGGGCCTCGCCGACCTCGAGCTCCCCCCGGGCGACCTGCCCCCCGCGCCGACCCCCGTGAGCGTGACCCCGGTGACCGTGACTCCGACGCGCGAGAGCTCGTCGTCGCCCTTCGAGGCCGACGACGACGCCATGATCCCGCTGGAAGTCATGCAGAGCGCGAGCCTCCTCGACGCCTCCGACGACGGCCTGATCGAAGACGACCCCATGCTCATGGACGTCGGCGTCGTCCCCGCCGCCACCCTGGGCTTCGACAACCCAGGGGTTCAAGAGCTCTCCGGAACCTCCTCCGACCTCACGAGCAGCGAAGACCTCGTGCCCGCCTCGGCGATCGAGTCGGCCTCCTCCGACACGACCACCTCCTCGGACTTCGACCTCGAGGCCGCGGTGGAGGGCTCGTCCCAGGCGACGCAGCCCACCCAGAGCGCCCTGCCCACCCCCAAGCAGCACTGGATCCCCGTGATCTGCTCGGGCTGCGGCGAGGAGTCCTCGGTGCCCCGCCACTTCGCGGGCGGGATCGTGCGCTGCAAGTCCTGCCAGGCCACGACCACCGTGCCCCGCCCCGAGGGGGCTGGCGCGCCCCGCGCGGTCGCGCGGCGCAAGGTCTCCGCGCCCGCGGACCCCGAGTTCAAGCGCTCGGTGATCATCGTGCTCGTCCTCTGCTTCCTGTGCGTGGTGATCCTGGCCCTCGGCCTGAGGTTCGCCTTCATGGGCTGACCCCCCGCCCGGCCGTGGTCGCTACACTGAGCGCAACGCGGAGGGCTCGAGGGTGAGCGTGGACCGAATCGCACACGAGGTCGTGACCGCTGAAGAGCGCCTGCTGCTCCTCATGAGCCTGGCCGAGCTCAGCGAGGACGAGCTGCTCGACGCCCACAGCTTCGCGGGCCGGGTGCGCGACTGGGCCGAGTTCGTGACCCTCGCCGAAGACAACGCCACCGTGCCGCTGGTCCAGCGGAACCTCGAGCGCGCGAACCTGTTCAGCCTGCTCCCCGCGCCCCTGCGCCAGCGCCTGAGCGCGCGCAGCGAGGCGATCGCGGCGGCCAACCAGGCCCGGCTCGCCGTGGCCCGGCGCTTCCTCGCGCGCTTCGAGGAGGCGGGGATCCCGGTGGTGATCCTCAAGGGCGTGCTCTTCGCCGAGACGGTCTACGGCGACCCCAACTACAAGCGCATGAACGACATTGACATTCTCGTGCGCAAGCAGGACCTCGACGCGATCTTCGCGATCTACGAGTCGCTGGGCTTCTTCTCCGCGGCCGAGGTCTTCGGTGGCGAGCCGCGCAAGCAAGAGAAGTTCTCGCACCACGCCCCGCCGTTCTTCAGCCGCGACCTGGCGTGCATGATCGGCACCCACTGGGGCCTGATCACCCCGCTCTCCCCGCTGACGATCGACTACGACGGGATCTGGGACCGGGTCCAGCCCCACGACTTCTACGGGATCCAGGTCCTCGGCATGTGCCCCGAAGACAACCTGCACCACCTCTGCGTGCACCTGCCCTACTACAAGACCGGCGTGCGCGAGCTGGCCGACCTCTACAACCTCGTGCGGCACACGGGCGACGCCTTCGACTGGGCGCTGTTCCGCGACTCCATGCGCCGGGCGGGGAGCCAAGACTGGGTCTACCACGCCCTCTCCCTCGCCAACCGCCTGGTGCCGATCCCGGCGGTCGGCGCGCTGCTCGCCGAGCTGCGCGATCAGGTCTCGAGCGGGATCAAGCGCGACACCGCGCGCAAGACCCGACGCCTGGCCCGCCTGCTCCGCAGCCGCACGGTGCACCTCTCCAAGATCGAGAAGCTGTTCACCGAGGTCAACAGCACCTCCGAGCCAGGCGAGAAGCGCCGCGCGTTCGTCGACATGTGGCGCGAGGTCCTGTTTCCGCCCGCCGACGCGATCGAGCGCATGAACGCGCTCTGGCACCCGCCCGCCTGGCAGCGCGCCCTCGGCCGCTTGACCACGCCGCGGCGGATTTTGGGGCGCTTCTCGCGCGACCTCGGCCCCAAGATCTTCGCGCTGGTGCTGCTCAAGACCTTCGCCGACGTAGCCGTGACCTCGCTCAAGGCCCCCTTCACCCCCGCCGAGGACCAGGTCGACCTCGCCGCGCTGGCCGCCAAGCTCGGGCTGACCGTCGACGACCTCGAGCGGCTCAAGGCCTCGCTCGAGTGAGCCTGCTCCTCGCGCTGCACGAGCTGAAGCCCCGGGACGCGGCGCGCGTCGGCGGCAAGGCAGCAGGGCTCAGGCGTTTGCAGCGCCTGGGCTACCCCGTTCCCCGCACCCTGGTGCTCACCGCTGACGCCTACGCGCGGGCGCTCGTCGCCTGCGGCCTGGAGCGCGAGCGAGACGCGCTCGTCGCGCGCTTCGCCGAGGCCGAAGATCCACAGGCGCTGCGCGAGCCCTGCGAGGCCCTCGCCCAGCGCCTGCGCAGCCCCGCCTGGGCGCTCCCCCCCGAACTGCGCCACGCCCTCGACGCCGCCTGCCAGGCGGTCCAGGGGCGCCTGGCCGTGCGCAGCTCGTCCAGCCTCGAAGACGGCGCCCAGAGCTCGTTCGCCGGGGTCTTCCACTCGGAGCTCGGCGTCGTCGGCCGCGCCGAGCTCGAGCAAGCCGTGCGCGAGGTGTGGGCCAGCGCGCTGAGCTACGCGAGCACCCTTCACGCCTTGACCCACGGCCATGACCCGCGCGCTCACGCCATGGCAGTCGTGATCCAAAGACAGGTCGACGCGACCTGGGCCGGGGTGTTCTTCACCCGCGAGCCGACGGGGCTGCGCCCCGCCGACGCCTACGTCATGTGCACCGAGGGCACCGCCGAGCGGCTGCTCGAGGGCAAGGAGAGCGGCCACGCCTGGCACGTCCCCCGCGACTTCAGCGCGCTCACCCCCCCCGCCAAGGCAGCGGGGCTCGACCCTCAGGTGCTCGAGACCCTGCTGCGCTCGGGCAACAAGCTCGAGCAGCGCATGGGCTGCCCCCTGGACCTGGAGTGGGCCGCCGAGGGCCGGCAGGTCACCCTCCTGCAGGCCCGCCCGATCACGACCCTCGCGCGCTGCGAGGACCCGCCGATCCATTGGACGCGCGAGCTGAGCGAGGAGCGCTTCCCCAAGCCGATCTCGCCCTTTGGCTGGTCGATCCTCAACGACCTCCTGCCCTCGAACACCTTGACCCTCAAGCGCCGCTTCGGGATCTCGTCCAAGCGCGGGGCGAAGGTCGCGACGACGATCGACCACTACGTCTACAGCGACAAGGACTACTTCGACGTGCGGCGCAACATGCGGGTCAACCCGCTGAGCCAGCTGCGCTTCTTCGCCTACTACGTGCGCGAGGCCGGGGACGCCCTGCTGCAGCTCCCCGGGCTGCTCGGCAGCGGGGAGGGACTCGGCCTGCGCTGGCTCCTGCTGAGCCGCCTGTTCCGGGCCTTCGTGTTCCCCCACGCGCGGGAGGTCGGCGGGCGCTGGCGCAAGCACGTGGCCGGGATCCTCGCCCAGGCCGACGCGTTCAACGCGATCGACTTCGCGGCCTGCACCCCGCGCGAGCTGTGGGAGCACAAGCAAGCCATGCAGGAGGTGGCCCGCGACTACATGGAGCCCGACCTCGCGATCTACGTGGTCAAAATGGCCTGCAAGGGGATCCTGGTCGAGCTCGGCAAGGCGCTCCAGGGCGAGGAGCGCCCGACCTTCCTCACCGACCTCACCAGCGGGGTCGAGAACTGCACGCTGACCATGAACGCGGAGCTCGAGGCGCTCTACGAGGTGCTCGCGGAGGTGCGCGGCGCGCGGGAGCAGCTGCGCACGGGGGAGCTCGCGGCGCTGCTGGCCCGGCTCGACGCTCCGCAGAGCGCGCCCGAGCGCGCCGCCGCCGCGGCCCTCGCGCGCTTCGTGCACCACAACGGCCACAACACCAACAACTGGGACATGCAGCAGCCGACCTGGGGCGAGGATCGCCGGCAGATCCTGGCCCTGCTCGTGAGCTACAGCCACTCCGAGCGCCGCCACACCGCCGCGGAGCTGCACGCCCGGCAAGTCGCGCGCTACGAGGCCGCGCGCGCCCTGGTCCGCCGGCGGCTGCGGCGCGAGTCGCCCTTCCTCCTCGACTTCTTCGACGAGCTCCTCGCGACCCTGCGCGCGTTCATGGCGATCGACGAGGAGCACCACTTCTACTGCTCGCGGCTCTACGCCCCGCTGCGCCAGCTCCTGTTCGAGCTGGCCCGACGCCTCGTGCACGACGGGGTCCTCGACGCCCCCGACGACGTGTTCTACCTGACCAGCGACGAGCTGCGCGGCGTGCTCGCCCAGGCCCGCCCCCACACCCGCAAGCTGCTCGTGCGCGCGCGTCGGCGGAGCTTCGCCCGCGCCCTCGACCGCCGCCCGCCCCACGCCTACCTCGACGCCAGGCCCCTCGAGCCCGAGGCGCCCCCCGCTCCGTCGGACGGCACCTTGCGGGGCACGGGCGCGAGCCCCGGCCGGGCCCGGGGTCGCGTGCGGGTCGTGGTCGACCCCGCTGACGCGGCGGCGTTCCAGCCGGGAGAGATCCTGGTCGTTCCCACCCCGAACCCGGTGTGGACCCCGCTCTACGCGGTCGCGGGCGCCCTGGTGACGACCACCGGGGGGGCGCTCTCCCACGGCCTGGTCACGGCGCGGGAATACGGCCTCCCCGCGGTGGTCGGGATCGACGACGTGACCCACGCGCTGCACACCGGCGACGAGGTCCTGGTCGACGGCTCCTCGGGCACCGTCTCGCTGCAGTCGGCGACGGCCGACGCCGCCGCGGGCTGAGGTGCTGATCGTCGTCAACGCCAACGCCCGAGGCGGGCGCGCGCGCCGCAGCTGGCGACGCGTGCAGGCGGCCCTCGCGGCCGCTGGCGTCGTCTTCGAGGCGCGGGAGACGTCGAGCGAGGCGCACGCGCAGGAGGTCGTGGCCGCGGCCTGGGAGGCCGGGGAGCGACGCTTCGTCGCGGCGGGCGGCGACGGCACGGTCAACGGGCTCTTGAACCTGCTGCTCGAGCTCGACCTCGAGGGCGCGGAGCTCGGCGCGATCGGGTTGGGCAGCTCCAACGACTTCCACAAGCCCGGCGACCCCGCGGGGTCCCTCGCCGGCTGCCCCGTGCGCGCGGGGCCCGCGAGCCCCGTCGACGTCGGCTACGCGGCGTTCCGCGACGAAGCAGGGAGCGAGCGTCGGCGCCGCTTCCTGATCAACGCCAGCCTGGGGGTCACGGCCCGCGCCAACGGGCGCTTCAACACGGCCGGGCGCTTCCTGCGCATGTTGAAGCGGATTCACGTCGAACTCGCGATCCTCGCCTGCGCGTGCGACGCGCTCGTTCGCTTGCGCCCCGAGACCCTGCGTCTGGTCCGCGACGACGCCCCGCTGGAGGTCCTGCGCACGACCAACCTCGCGGTGCTCAAGCGGGTCCACGTGGCTGGCGGCATGCGCTACGACACGCCGGTCGCCCTCGACGACGGCCGCTTGGCGGTCAACTGGATCGGCGACGTCGGTCGCTGGCGCCTGCTGCGCGCGGTCGTGAACCTCTATCGCGGGCGCTTCGCGGGCACCCCGGGCACGGAGTCCTGGTTCGCCCGTCGGCTGGAGGTCGCGAGCGACGCGCCGACCTGGCTCGAGCTCGACGGCGAGGTGTGGCGCACCGCGCGCGTCGCGTTCTCGGTGCAGTCCGCGGGGATCCGCCTCTGCGCTCCGGGCTGGAGCTCAGGCCCCAAGGCCTGAGCTCAGCTCCGGCGACGCAGGCCGAGCAGGAGCCCGGCGAGCGCGAGCAGCCACAGCGCAGACCCGGGTCCCGTGTCGCCGGGGGCCAGCGCGCAGTCCTTGCCCTTGATCACGATCCTCCGGGTGCGAAGAATGCTGTCCGTGCCGCCGCGCCCCCGGTTCGTCAACGAGAAGGTGACGACCGCGCCGCTGGTGCTCGCGGTCGCGTTGAAGTCCCCGCCCGTCCCGTTGGCGGTCGCCGTGGTCGAGGCCAAGCCGGAGGCGTCGGTGACCACCGTCGTCGGGGCGAAGGTCGCGCTCGCGCCGCCCCCCGGAGCGCTGAAGGTCACGGTCTGCCCGGCGAGCGGCGTCCCCGAGGCGTTGCGCACCCGGACCACGAGGGGCAGGGCGAAGTCCATGTTCAGGGTGGCCGCCTGCGAGTCGCCGCTGACCTTCTCCAGGATCACCGCGAGGTTCGTCAGGGTGAACACGGCGTTCGCGCCGCTGGGGACGCTCGCGATCACCGAGTAGACGCCGGCGGTCGCGTTGGCGGTCGCGGTGACCGTGGCCTCTCCCGCGGCGTTGGTCGTCGCGGGCGAGGTCGCGATCGTCGCGCTCGCGCCGCTGCCGGGCACCCCAAAGGTCACCGCCACGCCGACCTGCGGCGCGCCCGCGCCGTCGAGCACGCGGACCCGCAGCGCGGTCGCGAAGGCCTGGCCGATCAGCGCGCTCTGCGGTGTGCCGCTGAGGATCACGATCGTGCCCGTGCCGGCCTCGTAGGCGCCCGCGTCGCAGCTCGTGCGGGGCGCCCCGCGCTGGTCGACCCCGCCCGAGCCGGTGGGGAAGGCCGCGGCGCAGGTCGCCGCGACGCCGATCGCCTTGGCGCTGCTGGTCGAGCCCAGCGCGTGGGTCTGGGTCGGGCCGCCGTTGCTGGCGAGCGCCCCGAGGGCCGGGTCGACGGTGGTCGCCACGAGGGCGGGGACGCCCGCCGAGGCCTCGATCACGTTGCCGCTGCCGTTCGCGACCACCGAGCCCGGGGTCCCGTTGCTCGAGGCCGCGACCTCGGTCGGCCCCGCGCCGCGGTCTGCCGCGATCGAGTTCTCGAAGGTCACGTTGGCCGCCCCACCCTCGCCGCGAATGTAGACCGCGGCGCCGCCCTGAGGCGCGCCGCAGTTCGCGAAGGTGCAGCCCACGATCCGGGTGGTGCCGTCGAGCACGAAGATCCCGCCGCCCAGGCCCTGGCCGCCGCCGCCGTTGGCGCCCGCCACGTTCCCGGCGCCGCCGGAGCCGCCGAGGGCCACGTTGCCGTTGAAGGTCGAGTTGACGACGTTCAGCGTGCCCGCGTTGCTGAAGATCCCGGCGCCCATGCCGGCGCCGCCGCCGCCGCCGCCGCGGTCGGTGAGCGTCGTCCCCGTGCCGCCGGTCCTGCCGCCAAAGATCGTGCTGCCGCCCGCGGTGCTGGTCAGGGTCGCGGCCAGGCCGCGCCCGCCGCCC
>JAGQRJ010000691.1 GCA_020425635.1 Planctomycetota bacterium
ACGCGGAGTCCTGGACCAGGAGCGCCCCCGCCGCGACGAGCGCCGCGACCGCTCCGAGGCCGAGCGCCGCCGCGGGGACGCGGCGGGAAGACGGCGCCCCGGGGACCTCGTAGCGGCTCGTACCGTGCAGGTAGTCGTCGAGGTCGCGCTCGAGCAGCGCGCAGGAGCGGTAGCGCTCGCTGAGCTCGGCCTTCAGACAGCGCTCCACCAGGTGCGCCAGCTCCTTGGGGACGTCGCTGCGCAGGGAGCGGATCCGCGGCGGAGCCTGGTGAATGTTCGTCATGATCTCGAACACGGTGCTGCCCTCGACCGGCGCCCTCCCGGTGAGCGCGTAGTAGAGGGTCGCCCCGAGCCCGTAGACGTCGGTGGCGGGGCCCACCCGTTCGGCCTCGCCCATGGCCTGCTCGGGCGCTACGTAGCCCGGGGTTCCGAGGAAGCCGCCTTCCACGGTCAGCTGCGACTGCTCGAGGGCCACGTCCTTGGCCAGGCCGAAGTCACCGAGCACGACCTCGCCGTCGGCCCGCAGGAGCACGTTGTCGGGCTTGACGTCGCGGTGCAGGATCCCCAGCTCGTGGGCCGCGGCGAGGGCCGAGGCGAGCTTCATGCCGACCTCGGCGACCATGCTCGGCGGGAGCGGTCCGCGCGCCTCCACCAGGTCGTCGAGCGACTTGCCGTCGACGAGCTGCATGACCAGGTACGGTCGCCCCTCCGCCTCGCCGAAGTCACGGATCGGGACCACGTTGGGGTGCTGCAGGCGTTGCAGGACCTGGACCTCGCGCTTGAAGCGGCTCAGGCGTTTGGGGTTGTGCGCCGCCAGCAAGAGCTTGATCGCGACGTGCGACTGCGAGTGCGGATCCCAGGCCTTGAACACGACCCCCATGCCGCCGCGCCCGAGCTCGCCCATGACCTGGTAGTGGCCGATCCGGTCCATGCCCGAGGGTGGCACGCGGGGCGCCGATCGGCCAGCGCGCCCGGGTGCGGCGCCGCTACTCCTCCCGCTGCTTGGCGAGCTTGGCGCTCAGGCGCTCGACCCACACGGTCGCGATGGCGCGCTCGCTGCTCCCCTCGGGGGCGTGCGCCTGCATGTCGCGCATGACGCGCAGCGCGACCTCGGTCTTCCCGGCCGCGTCGTAGGCGATCCCCATGTGCCAGCGCACCGTGTGCTGCTCGGGCTGCTCGGCCAGCACGATCGTGTAGTCCGCGATCGCGGCGTCGTATTCCTCGAGCTCCTGGGCCGCTTGCCCACGCCCAATTCGCAGATCGAGCCGCTCCGGCGCGAGCTCGATCGCGCGCGCGTACGCCGCGCGCGAGGCCGCGAACTCCTTGAGCGCGTACTGACAAGCCCCGATCTGGGTCCAGCCCTCGACCGAGTCTGGCTCGAGCTGCACGAGGCGCTCGGCGTCGGCCAGCGAGCCGAGGTAGTCCTCGCGCGCGAACAGCGCGACCATGCGGTTGTTGAGCGCGTGGGTCGCGTCCGGGGAGTAGGCCAGGATGGCGTTGAGGTCGGCGAGCTCCTCGTCCCCGCGGCCGAGGGCGGAGTAGGTCAGCGAGCGGGCGAAGAGCAGGTCCAGGTTCTGCGGCGTGTCGCGCAGCCCGCGGTCGAGCACGCTCAGCGCTTCCTCGTCACGGCCGGCAGCCGACAACGCCTGGGACAGGGGCCGCACGGCCAAGAGGAAGTCTCCCCCGCTCTGCTCCCAGACCCAGCTGAGCGGCTCGAGGGCGCCCTCGAGGTCGCCCAGGGCTGCGCGCAGGGCGCCCTGGTAGTAGCGGGCGGGGAGCGAGCTGGGGTCGAGCTCGACCGCGTGGTCGGCCATGCGCGCGGCCTCGGGCAAGCGACCCAAGGCGCTGTAGCTGCTCGACAGGTTCAACGCGACGGTGTAGCTGGGGGCGACCTCCCAGGCGCGCGCGAGGATCTCCGCCGCCTCGGCGTGCCGATCGAGCTTTGCGAGGAAGTTCCCCAGGGTCGTGAGCAGCTGCGCGTCGCGGGGGTTGGCCTCGACCCCGCGCCGGAGGGCGCGCACGGCCCCCTCCTCGTCGCCGTAGGCGTGGCGGTTGTTCGCCCAGCCAAGGCTCACCCGCGGGCGGGGATCGGCCGCGAAGGCGCGCTCGAGCAGCTCGATCTGACGAGGATCCTGGAGCTCGTTGAGCACCTCCCACAGCCCGTGGAGCACGTCCGGGTCCTCCGGACGCTCGCCCAAGAGCCGCTCGTAGGCGTGTCGCGCGGCCTCCCAGTCCTTGACCTGCGCGTAGGCCTGGGCCTGGCTCAGGGCCTCGGCGAAGGCGTCCGGCTTACCCGGGGCCGTCGCCTCGGGGGGAGCCGACCCCTCGGCGCCCCCCCCGCGCAGCGCCAGGCCAACCGCCGCCGCGGCGAGGAGCGCGCCGACCGCGCCGAGGCCCAGCGCCCACCCCGGGAGCCTGCGGCCCTCGTCCAGGCGCAGCGGGGCGGCGGGGACCTCACCCGACAGGAAGCGCTGCAGGTCCTGCTCGACCAGGGCGCACGAGCGGTAGCGCTCGCGGACCCGGGGCTGGAGGCAGCGCTGCACGAGGCTGGCGAGGGCCGGAGACACGTCCGGACGCAGGTCGGTCAGCGGCGTAGGCGGGTGCTGCAGGCTCTCGAGGGTCTCGATCACGGTGTCCCCCTCCACCGGGGGCCGTCCAGCCAGGGCGAAATAGAGGGTCGCCCCCAAGCCGTAGACGTCGGTGGGAGGGCCAAGCTTCTCGGTGCTGCCCAGCGCCTGCTCGGGGGCGACGAAGCCCAGGGTCCCCATGAAGCCGCCCTCGACGGTGAGCTGGGTCATGTCGAGGGCCACGTCCTTGGCCAGGCCGAAGTCGCCGAGCACCACCTCGCCGTCTGCGCGGAGGAGCACGTTGGCGGGCTTCACGTCCCGGTGCAGGATCCCCAGCGCGTGCGCAGCGCTGAGCGCCCGCGCGAGGCGAATCCCCAAGCCGGCGACGCGATCGACGGACAGCGGACCGCGCGCCTCCACGCGGTCCTCGAGGGTCTGGCCCTCGACGAAGTCCATGACCAGGTAGGGGTGCCCGCCCTCGAAGCCGTAGAAGCGCACGGGGACCACGTTGGGGTGCTGCAGGCGCTGCAGCACCTGCGCCTCACGCTCGAAGCGCTTCGAGGTCCGCGGGTCGCTCTGCAGCAAGAGCTTGATCGCGACGTGGGCCTGGGCCTGCGGGTCCCAGGCCTTGAACACGACGCCCATACCGCCGCGCCCGAGCTCGGCGATCACCTCGTAGCGCCCGATCCGCCTCATGCCCGAGGGTGGCAGGTTCGTAGCGCTCCGGCCAGCCCGGGGAGCGCCGCGCTCAGTGCGCGACGTCGCGCTCGAGGGTCGTCACCGCGGCGTCGATCGCCTTCCACGTCTCGAAGTGCTGGAGCAGCTTCGCCGGCGAGCCGAAGCGCCCGGTCTGCGAGGGCAGCTGAATGTCGTCGAGGTTGACGGTCACCAGGCCCATGAGCTCGTCGGAGGCGAGGAACTCGTGCACCCGGCCCTCGGCCTCCTCCAGGTGGAGGTAGTAGAGGTTCCAGAGGTAGGTGCGCAGGCTGAGGGTGTATTTCTTGAGCCGAACCTTGAGCGCCGAGGCGTAGTCGCGCGCGTAACGCTTGGCCCAGTCGGGGTACTGCACGCAGCCCTTGGCCAGGTCGTCGATCTCGCGGCTGTCGCTCAGCTCGAGGGTCTCGCGCATGAGGAAGTTGCGGGTCGTGATCTCGAGCGCGAGGTCGAGCTCGGCGAACACGCGCTGGAAGATCTGCTGCTCCTCCTGGTTGTGTGGCAGGAGCCCCTGGATCAGGCCGGTCAGCTCGCTGAACTCGATCGCCTCGTAATACTTGTCGCGAATGTGGCGGCGCAGCATTCCGCGCGAGTCCGCGGCGAGCTCGGGCACGCTGCGCGCCTCGGGCTCGACCTCGAGCCCGAAGTCGTCCTCGGCGCGCTCGAAGGTCTGGCGGGGCATGCGGTCCCACACCAGCTCGTAGAAGTCGCTGAGGATGTCCTTCTCGGTCGCCTCACGGAAGCGGTTGAGCAGCTCGACCGGCTCGCGGCCGCCGCCGAGGCCGTCGTGCAAATGGCGCAGCGACTCCTCGGTGCAGAGCTCCATGTATTGGTCGATCCGCTCGCCGATCTGAGTCAGCGCGGCCTCGAGGGTCTCCTCGAAGTTCTGCTTCTGCACCTGCTCGCGGCGGAAGCGCTGCGAGCGCTTGACGAAGTTGTCGGCCGAGGTGTTGAGGAAGCGGATCGCGTGGGCGATCCGCCGCGCGCCCTGCTTGCTCTGCTCGCCAGCCGCGCTCTCCCAGCGCTTGCGGTAGGTCCCGCCGAGCTGTCCGCTGAGGATCCCCAGGCTCTTGGCGATCCCGTGGATCTTGAGCTGGATCATGCTCGAGCGGAACTGATCGAGCAGCACCCGCCGGACCTCGGGCATGCCGCCGTCCTGGGTGTAGAACTGCAGGAGCTGGTCGAGCTCGGCGTTGCCGGTGGACTCGACGTTCCAGGCGCGCTCGCGGTTCAGGTCGGCGAGCTCGTCGTCGGAGAGCTTCTCGCCGCGCTTCTCGCGCTCGGCGAGCAGGGCGAAGGTGCTCGCCATGTAGAAGAACGGCGCGCCGCCGAGCCCCATTTGCGTGAGCTTGAGCCGCAGCGAGCGGTACTCGCCGTCGAGGCGCTCGGGCTGACGCTCGCTGCCGAAGCCCAGGCGGTCGAACATGGTCACGCACACGAACACGCGACCCTTCAGCGAGTCGTGGTTGTCCTTGAGGATGTCGACCACCGCGCCCTCTTCCTCGCCGAAGGGCGCCTGGGCGGTGGTGGTCACGACCACGCCGTCGGTGCGCTGGAGGAAGTAGCGCTGAATGAAGCCGTCGATTGGGTCGGTCGCGCCGGCGCCTGGGAGGTCGACGATCTCGACGGTCTCGGTGAGGTACGGCGAGTCGACGTAGAGCACGACCTGCTTGATCGTGCGCAGCAGGTCCTGGTTGGGCTCCCCCTGGGTCGAGTCGACCTTGATGATGTACTTGAGGTGCGGGTAGTCCTTCACCGAGGGGTCGTGGCGGTGCTCGGGGGCGACGTCCTTGACCTCCACCTCCTCCGAGTTGCCGAGCTTGCTGGCGTGGCGCTCGTGGGCCCGACAGAAGTTCTCGTAGTCGTCGATGATCCGCCGCTTCTCCGGCGGGAGGCTCGGGCGCAGCTCCTGGGCAGCCTGCTGGCCCTCGGCGACGGGAACGGAGCGGGGGATCCCGATCTCGTTCATGTAGAAGCGCTGCATTTCGTCGGACTCGGTGCGGGTCCAGTAGGTGACCTGCATGATCGAGCGCCGGCCGCGGCGCAGCGCGCACACCACGCCCGTGGTCGGGCGGTTGTAGCTCGGCAAGAGCCCGCTCTTTCCGAGGAAGGCGTTGACGAGGTAGCTCTTGCCCACCGAGAACCCGCCAGCGAACGCAAGCCGGAAGCGGCGCTCGCGGATCTGCTCGGCCTGAATGTCGAGCTGCTCGCGGAACTGCTCCCAGTTGAAGGGGGTGCGATACGAGTTCGCGCTCGAGATCTCACGACCGAGCTCGCCGAGCTTGGTCGAGATCTTCTGCAGGTCGTCGTACTTTTCGAGGAGGGCTTCGGGGTTGCGTGCCATGGGGGCGCGTCCTGTCCTGTCTGCTTGGTTGCGGGGCGAGGAGAGCTCGCCCTGCTACTTCTCTTTGTCGGCCTGGGTGCGGACCGACTCGCTGTGATCCACGCCGTCGATCGTGAACTCGAACTGCACGGCGTCGGGCACGGTCTTGTCGGCGGCGACGTCGAGCTTGAAGTCGAGGACCACCTGGTCTCCGTCTTCGTCGTAGGTCGCGGTCAGGTTGTAGCCGTCCTTCTCCAGGTCTCCGCCGACGCTGTAGTCGCCGATCCCGGGGACCTTGACGTTGACGCTGGTGGCGGGCCCGGTGGCCTCCTGGATCCAGCTCGCGCGGATCCGGGTCTTGAACCCGCCGCCGCCGATCTCCGCGTTGAGCCACACGTGGGTCTGCTTCATGCGGAAGGAGGCGAAGCGCGGGTTGGCCGACTCGTCGAGCGGGCGGTTCTCGCGCAGCAGGTGGCAGAGCAGCTCGCTCACGTTGCCGCTGAAGCCGTTCACCTCGTAGAGGATCACGGGCGGGGTCTCGACGGTGGCCGTGTCGTCGAGCACGTCGAGGTCGACCTCGCTGTTGTTCTGCTTGTCCTTGAGCTTGAACAGCACGCGGCGGAAGCGGTAGGTGTTCTCGCCCTTGGAGAGCAGATCGGGCCCGCGGCAGCGCAGCTTGGCCTCCTCCTTGAAGCTGAGCTTGAACTCGCCCTCGCCGAGGTCGAGCAAGCGCACGGGGGAGTTCTCGACGTTGACCTCGAACACCTTCTTGTCGCTGCCGCCGTCCCACTCCACGACCATGGGCTTCGTGGTGTCGAAGGCCTCGGCGCGCAGGCGCACCTCGTAGGTGTTCACCCGGGGCTTGTCGTTGGTGTAGGGGCCGCCGTCGCCGCGCGCGAACTGCAGCATGTTTTCGGCGGCCTTGCCGTCGCTGACCTGCGACACGCTCCCGCCGCCCGACTCCTTGAGCGCCTCGCCGATCGCCTTCTCGATGTCGTCTTGCTCGTCCTTCGAGCGCGCGAAGCAGGCGAGGTAGAAGGTGCCGGGCTCGACCGGCTCGAGGTCCTCGTCTTCGGTGCCCGGGCGCTTGACGCGCTCGTACTTCTCGTAGGGGTTGAAGCCGTCGCAGGGGCTCGAGCAACCGGTGGGAGCGAGCAGGCTCGCGGCCGCGGCAACGAAGAGCAGGGCGTGTCGCATGTTCATTTCAGGTCTTCCAGCGAGTTGATCGTGTTGTTGCGTTCCGTCTGCCACTTCTCGGCCTCGGCAGGGATGTCCTTGCCCGAGACGAGCTTGTCGAAGGCCTCGTAGGCTCGCAGCGCGTCGTCGAACTTGGTCTTGGCTTGGTCCTTGCGGTTGTTGCGGTAGAACTCGCGCGCCTGCTCGTAGTGGCTGCGCGCGACCCAGTAGGCGGGCGCGTAGTTGTAAGAGAACTTGGCCTGGGTCGCGTCGCGCCCCATGAGGTCGGAGGCCGCGCGCATGCCGGCCTCGGCCGTGGGCAGGAACTTCTCGGTGTCCTGGGCCGCCTTCGAGGAGAGCAGGAAGCGCGCGTAGCAATACAGCCGAGCTGCCTGGACCTTGGTCGCGAGGCTCTCGCGGTCGTTGCTCAGCTGGAAGGCCTTCCAGGCGTTGTCGACCGTCCCCGCGAGCTCGTCCTTGCCCTGGGAGAACTGGATCCGCCCGAGGACCAGGTAGGCGTTGGCGTTCTGGTCGTCGAGGCGCGCCACGAACTCCATGTCCTCCTTGAGCCGGCGCGCGTTGCTGACCTCCTTGCCGAAGGGCGGGTCGCGGGGGACCGTCTCCTCGTTGTCGGTGGTCTTGACCACGTGGGCCGCGATCGCGCGCGCGGGCGCCTGCTTGGGCTGCCAGGAGCCGGCCTTGAGCTTGCTCTTGAGGTCGGCGAAGCCGCTCGCGCCGGCGGCGCGGGCGAGGGCGTCGTAGCCGCGCTCGATCGTCTTGCGCGGGTCGCCGCCGAGCGAGTTGCCCTCGTTGAGCGCGAGCCAGCCGAACATGTAGTTGACCTTCTCGCGCAGCCCCGGGGCCCGGGGCTCCTCCGCGTCGTCCACGCGGTCGAGGAGCTCGACGGCGCGTTCGTAGTGGGCGGCGACCTTGGGGTTCAGGCGCAGGGCGCGGTTGAGCTGGGCCAGGCGGTAGTGCACGAGGCCGGCGTTGTAAGCCGCCTTGCCCTCGAGGTCCTCGCCGGCCATGCGCACCGCCTGCTCGAGGATCCCGATCTCGTCCTTGGCCTGCTGCTCGTCGTAGCTCGGCTTGGTCACGTCGATCGAGTCCCAGTCGTCCTTGCGCTCCTTCATGAAGGCTTCGATCTGACTGAGGAACTGCATGTTCAGGCTCAGCTCTTGCTCGCCCGCGAAGTCGCGCCACTGCCGACGCAGGCTCGCGGGGACCTTCTCTCCGAGGCGACTGAGCACGCCCAGGGCCTCGCCGATCGGGGCCAGGCGCTCGCCGACCTCGGCCCCCGAGCTGACGAAGGCCGCCTTCTGCTTGAGCACGTCGAGCTGGGTGCGCACGGCCTCGAACCAGCGGTCGGGGCTGTCGGCGTCGACCTTCTCGAGCAGCTCGCGGGAGGCCTCGACGGCGTCCTTCAGCGCGCGCTCGGCGGTCGAGCCGTCGTAGGCGCGGGCCTTGGCGAGCATCACCTGGGCCTTGGCCAAGAGCGCGCTCGTCGGGTCGAGGCTGCTCGCGTCGGGGAGCGAGAACAAGCTCTGGAGGTCCTTCAGCGCGCGCTCGGCCTGGGTCACCTGATCCTTGGTGGGCTTGGCCAGGGAGGCCACGCCCTTGAGCCGCTTGAGCAGCGCCTCCGCGAGGGGCTCGAGGATCCCGCGGGTCTCGGTGCGGCTGAGCGGGGTCGGGTCGAGGTTCGGGAGCTCCGCGTAGCCTTCGGACACCGTCTGGTTGCGGAAGCGGTAGGCCAGGTCCTCGAGCGCCTTGTCGAGCTTGCCGAGCCGCGCGCGCACGAGCCCGCGCGCAATGTGCGCGTCGGGGCCGAACCTGTCGAACAGCTCGGGGTCCTTCTCGAGGTCCTCGAGCAGTCCGTCGAGGGCGTCGGAGGCGAGGTCGAGCTGCGAGGGATCGACCGCGAGGGTCACCGCCGCGTAGAACTCGGCCTCGTTGGCGAGGGTCAGGGCCTGGCGCTGCACGTCCAGCCCCGGCGTCGCCGGGCTCTGGCTGCTGGCCTCCTCGAGGATCTTGATCGCGGCCTGGTAGCCGGCCGGATCGCGGGTGGAGTGGGCCCGGGCGAGGGCGGCTCGCCCGAGGGCCAGGGTGCCCTCGGCGAAGGGGCGCTTGCCCATGGCGGCTTGCACCAGCGCCTCGGCGGTGGTCGCGTCTTCGTCGGTCTTGGCGGTGTTGGCCAGGTGCAGGCCGTAAGCAGCCTGGGTCGACCAGATCGCGAGCCGCTCGTAGGCCGACTGCAGCTTGGAGCGCGCGTCCTCGGCGTTTCCGCGCACGGCCTGGGCGCGGCCGCCGATCAGGTAGGCGAGCCACGCTGCGTCGATCGCGACAGCGCGCGGCTTGACCTCGAGCTCGACGCTGTAGGCGGACTCGTCGTGCAGGGCGTAGGGGCGGTTCAAGACCCCGGACTGCTCGACCCAGGCGTTGCTCGCGGCCTCGCCCCAGCGGGTGAGGTCCTCGCCCGAGGGCTCGCCCTGGACCCCCGTGGGGGTCAGCTTGAGCGCCGCGGCCGCGAGCTTGGAGAGGTCGTCGTCGCCGCCGGCGAGCTTGGCCAGCGCCGCGTCGCCGAGGGCGCGGTCTTCCTCTTCGGCGAACTCGTAGCGCCGCAGGGTGCCGGCCAGGAACGCCCCGACCCGTGCCATGTCGTCGGTGGACTCACCCACGAGGTCGCGCTCGAGGCCCTCGACCACGGCGCGCAGGTCCGAGCCCTCCGCGTTGGGGGTCGCGCGCCAGAGGCGATACTTCGCCAGCGCGCGCAAGCGCTTGGCCTCGGGGAGCAGCACCTTCTCTCCGCTCGCCGAGTCGGTGACCTTCGCCTCCTCGAGGGCAGCCAGCTGCGCGCTGGGGTCGTCGGCCTGGGTCGCGGTGGCGAAGGCGGTCTGCGCGCGCTCGACCTCGGGCGAGGGTCGCAGCGCGAAGAACGCGCCGATCAGGAGCGCGACGATCACCACCCCGATCGCGGCGTACTTGGGCCACTGCGCGGGCGGCTCGTAGGTCAGCTTGTCGCCGTCGATCAGCTGCCCGAGGCGCTGGGCGAACTCCGCGGCCGAGGGCCGCTTCTGCGGGTCGGGGCTCAGGCCGCGCGCGATCAGGTCGCGGAGCTGGAGCGAGTAGCGGTCCTCGGCCTCGGCCTCGAAGCCCTGGCCCGAGAGGGCGCGCGCGAGGGGCTCGCCTTCGCCCTTGGCCTTGGGCACCGCGCCGTGGAGGAAGGCCCAGGAGGTCGCGGCGAGGGCGTAGACGTCGGCCGCGGGCCCGGTCTGGACCACGGTGCCGTTGCGCAGCGCGGCGAGGACCTCGGGGGCGTGGAACACGACCATGTCGGGGTCGAGCTGCTCGCGGTCGAAGCCAGGGTCTTCGGGGGTGTAGCCCAGCCCGACCTCGGCGATCCGCGGCGCGTCGTTGTCGAGCACGACGTTCCAGGGCGAGAGGTAGGGGGCCTGCACGCCGGCCTCGTGGAGGCGCGCGAGCCCTTCGCCGAGGGCCTTGAGCAGCTGCACCTTCTGCACGAGGGTCGCGTTGCGCAGGCTGTTGGCGTTGCGCTGCTCCTCGTCGAACTCGCGGGTGGTCTCGATGCACTCGCTCTGCAGGTGGGTCCTGCCGACCGCGACGCCGAAGGCCGCGGCCTGCAGGGTGTGGGTGGCGAGGACCTTGGCGTCGCCCGTCTCCCCCGCGGCGAAGTGCACGAGCTGAGCGTGCTTGCTGAGCTCGGCGTAGTCGCCCTCCGAGAGGACCAGCCCCTGCCCGGGCTTGAGCACCTTGAGCAGGCGCAGGCCCTGGGCGCTGTGCCCGAGGTAGTCGGTGCCGAAGACGCCGAAGCTCAGCGCCTTGTTGCCCATGATCGTGAAGCCCGCCACGTGGGTTGGCGCGGGCCCAGAGTCACCCATAGGTACTCCCTTGCCTCGGGTTTTGGTCCGTCCGAGGTCCGCGAAAGCTATCTGAGACCAAGTCATAAGGCAAGAGACGGCCGCACCTTGACTTGATTCAAATCCCGCTGCGCGTCGGCCCTGCCCCGCGCGCGCGGCTGTAAATCCCCCAGGCTGACGCTATGATCCCCGCCCCTTGAATGCATGGTGGGCCACGCCCGTCGGGAGCGCGCTCAGGGAGGGTTATGGAGGCGTCGATGACTCGCGCTGCGTGGTTGATTCTGTTGGGGCTCGGGCTGCTCGTCCCGGTCAACGCTCGAGGCAAGGTTCGCTCCCGCAGGACCCTCAAGCGGACCTTGGACACCGTGGTGCTCAAGGCCGACGTGCTCGGGGAGAAGATCCTCGGCGTGCACAAGAACCGACTGCGGGTCTACGCCTGCCGCGCGGGCTTCATGGTCCCGATCACCTACCAGCTCGACGAGCGCGACCCCGAGGGCGTCTACTGCTACGACAAGGGCCCCGAGGATCGACGCACCCGCGACGTCGACAACGGCAACGTCGACGCCAACGACGAGCTCCTGGTCCTCGCCCGCGAGGCGGGCGATCGCGCGGTCCCCCGCACGCTGGCCATGGTCCCGAACCACTCCGCGGTGCAGGAGGTGACCCTCCGCGACCCCCTCGACGACACCGAGGCCTGGATCTACGTCTACCGCTTCGACACCCCGGCCGTCCCGGGGCGCACCCAGGACGACCACGCCGGGATCGAGATCAAGCAGCTCGAAGACGACGAGGAGGCCGAGTACACCTGGTGGGGCGACGGCTTCCGCTTCGACAACAAGCGCAGCCCGCTCAACGCCGTGCGCGCGACCTACGCCTCGTACCTGCAGCCCGACGGGAGCTGGAGCGACAACGTCTTCGACTGCACCTGGGTCAAGGCCACGGTCTCGTTCATGTGGTACACGACGGTGCGCAAGAGCGACGACGTGAAGGTCAAGATCGGGGGCTACATAGACGGCCCGATCCGCGTGGTGGCCGAGAACCAGCTCCAGGTGCACCTGGCGCTCGGCTTCTACGTCTCGGCCCCCGCGAGCTACGTGATCATGTGGCCCAACCGCGTGTCCATGCCGACCAACGTCAGCTCGCCGGTCAACCTCGACGAGAACGACGAGTCGAGCTACACGCTCTGCATGGACATGAGCAGCAAGCTCAAGGGCTGGAAGTTCTACAACTCCCACAACAAGACCCCGGTCGAGATCGACGGCGTGACCTCCCCCGCGGAGCGCGCGCTCGACATGACCTACCCGGACTGGAACTGCATTTACGGCCCCGAGGGCGCCCTGCTCGCCAAGTTCGTGATCCCCAAGGAGCTCGTCGGCCGCAAGACCAACAAGCTCTACTACTCCGACGACAAGAACCTCGTGCGCGACGGCGACCTCGAGGGCCTCGAGTTCGAGGACGGGACCTTCGGCACCACGGGCTTCCATATCGACATGCGCGGGCTCAAGAAGGGCGTCTACTCGGGCGACTACGTCGTGTGGTACGGCAAGAGCGGCTTCAAGCCGGGCGACGAGGTCGCCTACCTCCAAGAGTACGAGCACCCCCTGCAAGCGGTCGCGACGACCGACTAGGGCCCGCCTCTCGGACGGACGCGCAGCTCTCGGCTACCCTCGAACGAGCATGAGCGACGGGCTGAACATTCGCGTCCGGCAGCGCAGCGGGGCTCCCCTGGCCCACGGGCAGGCCCACACCCCGCCCCCGCGGGGCCACGCGCCCGCGGAGGCGCACGCCAGCGAAGGCCTGCGCGGGCGCGTGCGCGAGGCGCTGTGCTGTCCCTATTGCCGCGAATCGTTGACCCCCGAGGAGCTCGAGGGTGAGGACGGCCGCGGCCGGCGCGCGCGGCCGCGCTATTCGACCCTGCGAGAGGCGGGGGGGCTGTTCGCCGTGAGCGCCGTCGGCGCGCTGGCGTTCTTTGTCAGCGTGCTCCGCGCCTCCCACGTGGGCGTCGGGCTGGGTCTCTCGGTGGCCCTCGGGCCGCTGCTGTTCCTCGTGCTGCGCAACGTCGGCGCGGCGCTCGCCGCGCGCTGCTCGGGGCTGCTCGAGCTGCTGCGCGAGGCGCGCGAGCTCTGGCGGCGCGGCGACACGGCGGTCCCGGGCTCCGCCGAGGCCGTCCTCGGCTGCGCGCGCCCCGGCTGCGGCGCGGTCTACCACGCCGAGTGCTGGGAGGAGTGCAAGGCCTCCTATGGCGCTTGCGCGGTGTTCGCGTGCGGCAGCCAGGAGGCCACGGGGCTCAGCGAGACCCAGCTCCGCCTGCGCGGGCTGCGCCTGCTGCTCGCGGCGTTCCTCTTTCCCCAGCGCCTGGTCGACGCCGTGCGCAAGGGCGACGACGACGACGGCGACGACGGCGAGCTCAGCCGGCTGCGGGCGGCGATCCGTGCGCGGGCCGCGGCGACCCACGGCAACCTCTGGGCCGACAGCGCCGTCCGGCGCTCCTCGGTGTGGACGGCGCTGTTCGGCCTGCTGCAGCTGGGGGTCGTGCTCGGCGGCGCCTTCGTCGGCTACTCCGCCGCCTTCGTGCTCTTCACGTCGTATTCCATGGACACCCGAGTCAAGCTGAGCTTGGCTGGGGGGATCGGGCTGCCCGTGCTCCTGGCGCTCGGGCTCTACGGCACGTCGTGGTTCGCGGCGCTCGCGCTCTACGCGGCCAAGTCGCTCTTGTCCGCGGAGTTCTCCGCGCTGGCCCGCCTCGGCCAGCGCGGCGCGTTCCTCAGCCGGTCCTCGTCGAAGAAGTAGCCCAGCGCGCGCTATGATCGCGTGGTGAGGGAGGACCCCATGACCGCCGAGACCCGCGCCCACGCCCCCGACGAGGTCTTCAACCAGGCGACGCCCTTCGCCGACGTGAACCTCTACGCCCTCGACGCGCCGCTGCGCGACGCGGTAGCGCGCCACGGCGCGGCCTGGATCGAGCCCAAGGCCCTCGAGCTCGGCGCGCACTGCGGGCGGCCGGAGGTGCTCGAGCTCGGCCACCTGGCCAACACCCACCTCCCCGAGCTCAAGACCCACGACCGCTACGGGAACCGGATCGACGAGGTCCAGTTCCACCCGGCGTGGCACGAGCTCATGAAGATCGGGATCGAGAGCGGCTGCCACTCGCTGCCCTGGGCCACCCCCAAGCCCGGAGCGCACGTCGCGCGCCTGGCGCTGAACCACGTGCGCAACCAGCTCGAGGAGGGCTCGAGCTGCCCGCAGACCATGACCTTCGCCGTGATCCCGACCCTGCGCGTGCAGCCCGAGCTGGCGGCGGAGTGGGAGCCGCGGGTGCTCTCGAACCACTACGACCCGCGCTCGCTGCCCGCCGACCAGAAGCGGGGCGTCCTGTTCGGCATGGCCATGACCGAGCGCCAGGGCGGCTCCGACGTGCGCGCGAACACGACCCGCGCCGAGGCGCTCGCGGGCGGCGGCCCCGGCGCGGAGTACGCGCTCCAGGGCCACAAATGGTTCTGCTCGGCGCCGCAGTGCGACGGGTTCATGGTCCTCGCTCAGGCCCCCGGCGGGCTGAGCTGCTTCTTGCTCCCGCGCTTCTTGCCCGACGGGACGCGCAACGCGATCAAGGTCCTGCGGCTCAAGAGCAAGCTCGGCAACCGCAGCAACGCCTCGAGCGAGATCGAGTTCCACGGCGCGCGCGCGCGCCTGATCGGCGAGGAGGGCCGCGGCGTCCCCGCGATCATTGAAATGGTGCGCCACACCCGCCTCGACTGCGCCCTCGGCTCGACGAGCACGCTGCGCCGCGCGCTGAGCGAGGCGATCCACCACTGCCGGCACCGCGCGGCCTTCGGCAAGACCCTGATCCAGCAGCCGCTCATGCAGAACGTGCTCGCCGATCTGTGCCTCGACTACGAGGGCGCGCTGGCGCTGGCCATGCGCCTCGGAGAGGGCTTCGACCGCGCCGACGACAGCGAGCAGCGCCTGTTCACCCGGCTCGCGACCTCGGTCGCCAAGTACTGGAACTGCAAGCGCGCGATCTTCGGGGTCGCGGAGTGCATGGAGGTCCTCGGCGGCAACGGCTACGTGGAGGACTCCGGGCTCCCGCGCATGTTCCGCGACGTCCCGGTGAACTCGATCTGGGAGGGCTCGGGCAACGTGCAGTGCCTCGACACCCTGCGCGCCATGCGTCGCGAGCCCGAGACCTTCAACGCGGTGGTCGAGGAGCTGAACCAGGCGCGCGGGCGGCACGACGCCTACGACGCGTTCCTCGACGAGCTGGTCCAGCGCTTCACGCTGACCGACGCCATGGAGTTCCGCGCCCGGCGGCTGGTCGAGGGGCTGGCCCTCGCGCTGCAGGGCTCGCTGCTCTTGCGCCACGCGCCGCAGCTCGTGGCCGACGCCTTCTGCGCCACCCGGCTCGGGGGGGCCGGCGGCCGACAGTTCGGCACCCTGCCCGCGGGGATCGACGCGCTCGCGATCGTCGAGCGCTCGCTGCCCGGCTAGCGCCGGCTCCCGCGGCTACGCTGGGAGGGTGCAGGACCCGGGGGACCTCGAAGGCTTCGTCGACGCGCTGCGCGCCGAGGGGGTGGCGGCGGAGGCGCTGCGGCAGACCCTCGCCGCAGGCGCGGACTCCGCCTTTGGCCTGGGAGCCGCGCTCTTGAGCGCGGCAGCGGCCACCCCTCAGCAGCTCGAGGCGGCCCAGCGCCGCTGGGCCGAGGCGTCCTCCGCTTCGAACGACGCCCCCAGTTCGCTCGGCGCCTACGTGGTCGAGCGCCTGCTCGGCCGCGGCGGCATGGGCGAGGTCTACCTGGTGCGGGACCCCCAGCGCGGAGTGGCCTTCGCCGCCAAGCGCCTCGCCCCCTCGGCCGACGTCGAGTGCCGCGCACGCTTCGCCCGCGAGGCGCGGCTAATGGCCGCCCTGCGCCACCCGCACCTGGTCGACGTGCACACCGCCGAGCTCGAGGGGCCCGCTCCCTACTACGTCATGACCTACTGCCCTGGCGGCTCGCTCGCGGACCGCCTGGCGCAAGGGCCGCTGGACGGCGAGGCGGCCCGCGCGCTCATGCTCCAGCTCGGGCGCGGGCTGGCCGCGGCCCACGCGGCCGGGGTCTTGCACCGCGACCTCAAGCCCGACAACGTCGTGTTCGACGCCGAAGGCCGCCCGCGGCTGACGGACTTCGGGCTGAGCCGCGCGCTCACCGCCCAGTCGAACCGCCTGACCCAGACGGGCGAGATCCTCGGGACCCCGAACTACATGGCGCCCGAGCAAGTTCGCGACAGCCGGCTGAGCGACGCGCGCAGCGACGTCTACGGCCTGGGCGGGATCCTCTACGCCTGCCTGTCGGGCCAGCCTCCGATCCCCCCGCAGCCGACCCTCTTCGCCACCCTGCACGCGGTCCTCAGCGAGCCGGTCACGCCTCCCAGCCGGCTGCGGCCCGACGTGGATCCGACGCTGGAGGCGATCTGCCTGCGGGCCCTCGCCAAGGAGCCCGAGCGGCGCTTCCCGAGCGCCGCGGCGTTCTGCGCCGCGCTCGAGGGCCGGCCGGGGCCCTCCCCTCGTGCGCTCCAGGCCGCGGCGCTCGCGGCCCTCGCCTGCGCGGGGCTCGCCGCGACCAGCCTGGGCTGGGTGTGGACGCGGAGCCTCCCCCGCCCCGGCCCGGCGCCTGGCGCAGGACCGGAAGGAGCCACGCTCCCCCCGGCGCCTCGGCTCGAAGGCCTCGCCGGGGCGGTCTCCGCGGCGCTCGAGGGAGGAGCCCCGCTGGAGGCTTGGGAGCGCTTGCTCGAACTACCTCCCGCGGCGCCTCGGCTGGAGGACCTCACCCTCGCAGTGCTCGCGGCGATCGACGACCCCGAGGCCCTCCTCGGCGTCAGCGCGCAGAGCGTGGAGACCCGCCAGGACTGGGTCCGCTACGCGCGGCTGCACCAGGCCACGGCGGCCGCCCTCGCGTTCGACCCGGTGCGGACCTACGCTCGGCCTCCCGCTCCCTTGCTCGAGGACCTCAGCCGGGCGCTGTGCGTGGTGGCCGAGGGGGCGCGCGCGACTCGCTCTCCGTTCTCGACGATCCTGCTCCGCCGCGCGATCGACGCGTGGATCGTGCGCTTCCACGAGGAGGTCCCCCACGTCTGGCAGCCCGCCCACCAGCTGCTCGAGGGCTCGCCGCGGCCCGCGGATCGCGGGGTCGCGCTCAGCCTCGAGCTGCTCCTAGAATTCCTCAAGACGCGGCGGCAAGAGCTCGCCGTCAAGCGCGGCGGCCCAGGGTCGCGGGCCGAGCTCGCCGCCGCCCAGGACGCCGCCCTGCGAACCCTCGACGCGCACGTGTCCTCGCTGAGCGACGGGGAGTGGGCGGCCCTCCCTCCCCTGCTCCAGGCCGAGGTCTTGCTCGTGAGCCTCCGGGGACGCCCGGAGCTGGCGCGACGGAACCTGCGCCGGTGGGCGAACCGTCGGCCCCCCGCGCTGCACCCCTCGGATCGCTTCAGCCTGCTGTGCACCCACCTGGCGAGCTACTTGCTCGTGCAGTCCCGGGCTTCCGAGGGGCCCGACTTGCCCCTGGTCCGGCAAGTCTCGGGCTTGGGCAGGCGCGCTCGCCCCCCTCAGGCTCCCCCCTTCTCCAAGCTCGAGCTGCTCGAACTCGAGCTCGCGCTCTGCGAGGGGACCCTGACCCAGGAGGCGATCGCGCGCCTCCCTCCCGAGCTCGGCCGCAGCGTGGTCGAGATCGCGTTCACGATTCAGAGAGCGCGGGGCTCGAGGGCAGATCGAAGGGCGCTCCTCGAGCAGGCCTACGTCGACCTCGAGCAGCTGGTGAGGGCCGAGGTCAACACCCAGCTCCGCGAACGGCGATCCCTGCGAGTCGTCTACGCGGCCACCTGCCACGTGCGCCTGCTCCTGGGGAAGGAGCCGCAGCCTGGGCTCCTCGGCAAGATGACCCGAGAGCTCGACAACGGCCGCCCCGCCAACTCCTCGATCCCGTGGTATGCGCGCTACGACCCCAGGCTCCACCGCTTCCCCTGCGAGCGCAGACCCGGCGACACACGGGAGCTGCTCTGGCTTCCGCCCCCACCGGACGGAGAGTGAGCCCGCCCGACCCTCGCCGGTCTCGACCTCTGCCTGGGTTCCCTCGCCCGACGCGTTATCATCACGACATGGCGAAGAAGCCCCCGATCCTCGTGGTGCTCGACGACGCCGCCTCGCGCGACTACCTGCTGCAGGCGCTGCGTGTGCACGGCTACCCCGCCGAAGGCGCCGAAGACGCCGAGGCCGCGCTGGAGAAGCTCGCCAGCGTGCGCACCGGGGTCCTGGTCGCAGACCTGTTCCTCAAGGGGATCAACGGCCTCGAGCTCCTGCGCCGCGCCCGCGAGGCCTCGCCCTCGACCCAGGTCGTGCTCATGGGCAAGGACGCCCCGACCTACACCGTGGTCACCGCCATGAAGCAAGGGGCGATCGACTTCGTCGAGCGCCCCGTCGACGTCGACTACTTCTTGACCGTGGTCGCCAAGGGCGTCGACCTGCACCAGCTCACCCAGGAGAACGAGGCCCTGCGCCGCCTGCAGCGCAAGCCGGGCAACATGGTGGCCGAGAGCCCGGCCATGAAGGAGATCCTCTCGACCCTCTCGCTCGTCGCGCCGACCGACCTCACGGTGCTGATCGAGGGCCAGAGCGGCGTAGGCAAGGAGCTGGTGGCCAACCGCCTGCACGAGCTCAGCCCGCGCGCCCAGGACGCCTTCGTCGCGCTCAACTGCGGCGCGATCCAGGAGTCGCTGCTCGAGAGCGAGCTCTTCGGCCACGTGAAGGGCGCGTTCACCGGCGCGCACCAGGATCACTCCGGGCTGTTCTCGGCCGCCGACGGTGGGACCTTGTTCCTCGACGAGATCGGCGAAATGAACCTCGACCTGCAGGTCAAGCTGCTGCGCGTGCTCGAGCGCAGCGAGTTCCGCCCGGTGGGCGGGAGCAAGCTGGTGCGGGTCAACGTGCGCGTCGTGGCCGCGACCAACAAGCGCCTGCAAGAGGAGGTCGCCGCCGGTCGCTTCCGCGAGGACCTCTACTACCGACTCAACGTGATCCATATCGAGGTCCCCCCGCTCAAGGACCGACCCGAGGACGTCCCGGCGCTGGTCGAGGCCTTCCTCGCGACCCACCTCCACAAGGGCCTGCCCCAGCGCAGCATGAGCACCTTCGCGCTCGAGGCGTTGCAGGCGTACAGCTGGCCGGGGAACGTGCGCGAGCTGCGCAACGTGATCGAGCGCTGCATGATCCTCAGCCGCGGCCCCATGATCGCGGTCGAGGACCTCCCGGTCATGGTCCGGGGCGCGAACGCCGAGGCTCCCTTGGCCCCGGCCTCCGAGCTCCCGGACCTGAGCACCCCGCTGGCGGAGGTCGAGCGCCGGCACATTCTGCGCGTCCTCGAGAGCCAGGACGGCAACAAGGTGCGCTCGGCCAAGCTGCTCGGGATCAACGTCAAGACGCTCTACAACAAGCTCAAGAGCTACGAGGAGCGCGAAGCGCGGCGCGGCAGTTAGCCCGCCCCGCGACAGCCATGACCGACGGACGCCCTCGCCCACGAACCCTGCCCTACACCGAGGTCCTCGCTGTTCCAGGACAAGCGCCGCTCGACCTGATCGACCGACCGGGCTTCGACACGGGCCTCGCGCGACGTCTGCACGAGCTCGACCTGATCGGCCTCAGCGGGCTGATCGAGGCCCTCGCGGCCTGCAGGCGCAGCGGAGAGCAGACCCTGGCGAGGGTCCTGCTCGAGCGAGGGGTCCTGACCCCTGAGCTGGCCCGTCTCTTGCTCCAGGAGGTGGCGGGTCGACTGACCCCGGGCGCGGCAGACCCGACCCTGAGGAGCTCGCTCCCGCGCATGGCGGACCCCGCGGCCCACGCCTCGGGCGAGCTCGCCGGCGACCCCTGGACCCCGGGGGCCCAAGTCGGCCCCTACCGACTGCTGGAGCGGATCGGGATCGGCGGCATGGGGCTCGTGTTCCGCGCGCAGCACTCGACCTCGGGAGCGCAGGTGGCGCTCAAGACCTTCCGCCTCGACGCCGACCCCGAGCTCAAGGCGCGCTTCCACCGGGAATACGAAGCCCAGCGCCGCCTCGATCACCCCAACCTGATCCCGGTCCTCGAGCGAGGCGCGCAAGAGGGGCGCCCGTGGTTCGTCATGGAGCTCGCCGAGGGCGGTGACCTGGGCTCCCGGCTCCGCCGCGAGGGCAGCCTGCCACCGCTGGAGGCCGCGCGGATCACGCGCGACCTGGCCCGAGGGCTCGAGCACGCCCACGACCAGGGCGTCCTGCACCGGGACGTGAAGCCCGCCAACGTGCTCTTCGACGCCGCGGGGGTGCCCAAGCTCGTGGACCTCGGGATCGCGAAGCTGGTCGGCGCCGAGTCGCTGACCCTCTCGGGAGACCTGCTGGGGACCCCGGCCTACATGTCCCCCGAGCAGGGCCTGGGAGAGCGCGACAAGATCGGTCCGCGCTCGGACGTCTACTCACTGGGCGTGGTGCTCTATCGGCTCTTGACCGGCGAGATCCCCTTCCGCGCCGAGAACCCCATGGCGCTGATCGCGGCGGTCGCGACCGCCACGCCGCGCGCCCCCGCGGACCTCGACCCCGAGCTCCCCGTGGAGCTCTCCGAGCTCTGCATGCAGCTCCTCGAGAAGGAGCCCGCAGATCGCATGTCGGCCCGCGAGCTCGGCCGGCGCCTCGACGGGTTCATGCACGGCGAGGCGCCCCCGTCCGCGGTGGCGCCCGCCCTCGCACCGCGCACGCGCAACGCGGTGGCCGTGGCTGGCTTCGTGCTCTTCGTCCTCGGGCTGGGGCTCGGGGTGTGGCACTCCGCCGGGGCCCCCGCTCCGCCGCGCGCGACCTTGGCGCTGACCCCCGAGCTCGAGAGCCCGCCCGCCCGCGCTCCTGCTCCAGAGCCGAGCTACCCCCTGGCGCTCACCCCGGGCCCCCAAGGCCTCTACCGGCTCGAGGTGAGCTCCCGCTCCGAGTTCACCCCGTTCGGGGTCGCGGTGACCGAGCTCGAGCTCGACTGCGCCCTGGACCTGCGCCTGGTGGTGCGCGAGGTCGACGGGCGGCAGGCCTCCCTGGAGGCGACGGTCGACGCGCTCAAGTTCGCCTGGAAGCTCGACAGCGAGCGGGCCATGGATCCGAGCTTGCTGGACCCGCTGAGCTTCGACTCCCAGCGCGAGCTCGACCGTGAGCACCCGCTCCTGCGCGCCCTGGGAGAGCGCTTCACCTTCCAGGTCGACATGCAGACCGGAGCGATCGACGGCGTCACCGGCTCCCTGGCGATCCTCGACAAGACCCTCGCCTCCCTCGACCCGCTGCAGACCGCGCGCCTGCGCGTCCCGCTGTTCGATCCGACTGTCTTGCGGGACGTCCTCGAGCACCTGACGCACGCGCTCCCCGACGAGCCCCACCTCCCCCGGACCTGGTCGCTCCTGCGCGGGCAGCTGCGCCTCCTGCGGCGCCAGGGCGCTGCCGCTGAGCTCAGCGTTGGACCGACCCTCGAGCCGCCCGAGGTCGAGGTGGTGTTCGAGCGCAACCTCGACGAGCCCGTCGGGCGACTCGGGGTCGACGGACGGGGGCGCGCCAGCGCGACGAGGTCAGGCCTGCGCTGGACCCCGGTCGGCGTGCCGAACCCCGAGGAGAAGGAGTTCGACCTGCGCTCGACCCTCGAGCTGGCGTCGCGGCTCTCTCACGCGCGGGGTCGGCTCGAGGCCGCGACCCTCGAACAGCGCTGGGAGCAGGAGCGCACCTACCGACTCCCGGGCGACGCCGCGAGGGAGCGCAAGGCGCTCTCCTTTGGGCGCGAGTCCTTCTCCCTCAGGCGCCTCTCCGACTGAGCGTCGGCGAGGCGTGGCTCAGGTTCGCCTCCCACGGCTCGCTGGTTCCTCGCGAAGCTGACCACGGCCAGGTGTTTGCGAGCTGGCGCGCGAATCAATCCGCCTGGCCCACCTCGAGGATCCGGCCGTCCCACAGCGCCTTGAAGTGCGTCATTCCCCAGCGCTCGAGCCCGGTGCGCGGGTCCCCGACGAGGACGACTTCGGCGTCCTCGCCTGCGCTCCCTGGCTCGACCCCGAAGAAGACGACCGTGTGCGCCTGGCCCTCGAATCCACGAGCGGAGCGAGTGGTGAGAAGTGCGGCGGCCTAGTCCTCTTCGAGGTCGACGCCGAGTTCGCGGGCCCGCTCGAGGTCTTCGTCGGCCTGCACCGGGTTGCCCAGCGCCCGGTGGGCCTGGGAGCGGCGGAGGAAGGCCGGCCCGAGCTGATCGTCGAGGGCCAGCGCGCGCTCGCAGGCCTCCACGGCGCGCTGGGGCTCGCCGCGGAACAAGAACACCCCGGCGCGCCCGACGTGGCCCATGGCGTTCTCGGGGTCGAGGGCGAGGGCCGCCTCGAAGTCGGCGGCCGCGCTCTCCATGTCGCCGAGCTCGAAGTAGGCCTCCCCGCGCCCGACGAGGGCGTCGGTGTCCTCCGGGTCGAGGGCCACGGCGCGAGAGAAGTCGCTCAGCGCACGCGCCGGCTCGCCGAGCTGCAGGTAGGCGAAGCCGCGCCCGCCGTGGGCCCCGGGGTCGTCCTGGTCGAGGGAGATCGCCGCGTCGAACTCGCGCCGCGCCTGCTCCTCGGCGCCGAGCTCGAGGTGCACGCGCCCGCGGAACACGTAGGCCTCGGCGTAGTACGGGTCCTTGGCGATCGCCTTGGTGAAGTCCTCGATCGCGCCGTCGAGGTCGGCGTTGTGGAAGCGCGCCCAGCCGCGACCGACCAAGGCTCGCGGGTCGTCGGGCATGCGCTCGAGCACGGCCTCGAAGTCGACGAGGGCCTGGTCGGCCTTGCCCAGCTCGAGCAGGGTCCAGCCGCGCCCGTAGCGGGCCTGGGCGTCTTGCCCGTCGAGGTCGACGATCCGGGTGTAGTCCTTGAGCGACTCGACGAAGTGCCCGTCCTCGAACAAGACCTCGGCGCGCAGCATGCGCGCTTCGAGGTCGTCGGGGGCGAGGGCGATCGCGCGGTCGAGGTCGTCGAGGGCGTGCCCCAGCTCGTTGAGCTCGAGCAGCGCCTCGGCCCGGCGGTGGAGGGTCACGGGGTCGTCGGGGTCGAGCTCGAGCACCCGCGTGAGCTCGACCACGGCGCGGGTGAAGTCGCCGGTCTCGCAGCACAGCGCCCCCAGCGCCGCCCGCGGGTGCGGGTCAAAGGGCGCAATGTGCGCGGCGCGCTCGAGGTCGCTGGCTGCGCTGCGCACGTCGCCCTTGGCCCACAGGCGCCGGCCGCGCGCCGTCAGCGCCAGCGAGCTCTCCGGGTCGCGCTCGGTCGCGGCGTTGAAGTCGGCCAGCGCGCCCTCGAGGTCGCCGTCTTCCTCGCGCGAGATCCCGCGCACGAAGTAGGCCTCCGCCGACTCGGGGTCGATCGCGATCGCCTGGTCGAGGTCCTCCTGGGCGCGCTTGAGGTCGTCGCGGGCGCGGTGCACCTTGGCGCGCCCGATCAGCGCCGCGGAGTTCTGCGGGTCGAGGCTCACCGCGCGGTCGAGGTCCTCCGCGGCCTCCTCGAGGCGCCCGGCCTCGTAGCGCACGCTGGCGCGGGCCACCCAGGCCTCCGCCTCGCCCTCCCCGAGGGCCACGGCGCGGTCGAGGTCGCTCAGCGCACCCCGGCGGTCGCCGGTGCGCCAGCGCGCGATCCCGCGCTCGATCCGGGAGCGGAAGTCGTCGGGGTCGCGGGTCACGGCGCGCTCGAAGTCGCTGAGCGCGCCCGAGGGGTCGCCCGAGGTCATGCGCAGCAGCCCGCGCTCGCGCAAGGCCGCGGCCGAGTCCGGCGCCAAGACCAGCGCCTCGTCGAGGCACGCCGCGGCCTCGCCCAGCTGACCCTGCTCGCGGTAAGAGCCTGCCCGGGCCACCAGCGAGCCGACCCGCAGCTGGGGGTCGACGGAGGCGGCGCGCACGAGGTCTCGGCGCGCCTCGCTGTGGTCGCCGGCCTGACGGCGGAGCAGCCCGCGCTCGAGGAGCGCCGGTCCGTGCTCGGGGTCGAGGGCCAGCGCGCGGTCGAGGTCGGCGCGCGCGCCGAGCAGGTCCCCCCGCTGCCGGCGGGCGACGGCGCGCTGCGTGCGCAGGTCCGCCCGATCCGGCTCGCCGTCGAGCGCGAGGGTCAAGTCCTCGACCGCCGCGTCGTATTCCTTTCGGCGCGCGCGCAGCTCGGCGCGGGTCATGAGCACGACCCCGGTCACCCGGCTGTCGTCGGTCGCCCCCAGCGCGGCCGCGAGGTCCTCGAGCGCGCCCTCGCCGTCGCCGAGGCTCATGCGCATGCGCGCGCGGCTGACCAAGGTCGTGGGGTCGGGCGCGTCTTCGCCGTCGATCCCGACCGCGCGATCGAGGGAGGTGATCCCCCCGCGCAGGTCGCCCATGCGCGCGCGCAGCCGGCCGAGGGAGACGTGGTAGCGCGCGCCCGTCGGGTCGAGAGCCACCGCGCGAGCGTAGGCGTCGTGGGCCCCGGCTTCGTCGCCCTGGTCGAGGAGCACGTCGCCGCGGCGGTGGTGCGCGGCCGCGTCCTGGGGCGAGAGCTCGAGCCAAGCGCGCACGTCGTCGAGCGCCCCGAGGGGGTCGCCCGTCTCGAGCAGGAGCAGCGAGCGCCGGTCGCGCAGCCGGCAGTCCTTGGGGTCGCGGGCGATCGCGAGGGTCAACTCTTCGAGCCGCGCGCGCAGGCGCGGGGCGACTCCCTCGACCGCCGCCGCGACGTCTGCGGCGCGGACGCGCTTGGTGGCTCGCTTCTCTTCTTTACGGCGTCTGCGGCGCATGCAGGATCATACCCCGCCCCCAGGTCGGCCCGCGCGCTTCACGGTAGGTGGGGCGCAGCGGGCCCTCCCCCCCCCGAGCCTCCGTCGTAGGGCTCGGCGAGGTCCGCCTGCATGAGCCGGCGAAACAGCGCCTGGATCCGCGGGGTCTTGTCGAGGGCGTGCAGCGAGACCCGGCGCGCGACGAGGTCGAGCACCGCGTAGGTCGAGCGCTCGAGGGCCGCCCCGCCCCGGGTCCGCGTCGGCCGCGCCAGCGAGCCCGCGTCGACCACGTAGCGCGTGCGCGGGTCGAGGTCGGCGGTCATGGGCGTCTTGCGGGTGGGCTCGAAGCGCCGCGAACTCACCTCGCCTCGAGCGTCGAGGGTGTAGATCGCCGCGCGGTGGGTGTGCCCGCAGAACACGAGCTGGGAGCCCTCGGTGTCGAGCAGGTTGCGCGCGTTCCTGACGTTGACGTAGCTCCACTCGCCCACGGCGTGGACCACCGAGACCCGCAGCCCGTCGAGGGCCGCGGCTTGAACCTTGATCCGGCGGGGGAGCTTGGCCAGCCACGCTTGCGCGCGCTCGCTGAGCTGCGGCGGTCCGTCGCTGACCAGCTTCAGCATGCCGTCTCTGACCCAGGCCTCGTGGTTCCCGCGCACGCTGGGGATCCCCTGATCCTCGAGCAGCCCGCACAGCTCCGACGACAGGCGCCCGTCGGCGTAGCCCACGTTGTCGCCCACGGAGACGAAGGCCGTGTCGGCGCGACGCTCCCGGCGCAGCACCTCGTCGAGCCCGATCACGTCGCCGTGCGGATCGCCGAGCACGACCAGCCGCGTGATCGAGGCCGGGAGCGACAGCGTGTGGGTGTCGAGCGCGTCGTGCATGCGCGCATGCTACCCGCCGCGCCGAGGGCCCGACCTTTCGGCTAGGCGCGATCCCGTCTGCGCCGTATGATTTCGCCCACGGGGGTGTAGCTCAGTCGGTAGAGCATCGGCCTTTTAAGCCGCTGGTCCTGGGTTCGAGTCCCAGTGCCCCCAACGCCAGAGCCCGCCAGGTTGGCGGGCTCTGCTCTTGGTTGCTCCGTCGCGTGCCAACGCCGCTGGTCCCGCCGGCTGCCCAGGGATCCGCTAGGATGCCGACGCGGGAGGGGCCATGGGCAAGGGACGACAGGGGAGCCGGGCGAAGGGGACACGCCCAAGCAAGCCCAAGGCGAAGCCCAAGCCCAAGCCCAAGCCCAAGCCCAAGCCCAAGCCCAAGCCGCTCAGCCCGCCTGCCGCCGCGGCGGGCCCTACGGCGCTCGCGCCCTCCCCCCCAAGCTTCACGCCGATCCTCGACGGATCGGGCTCGCACGGGCCCCTGCCGGAGACGCGCCGGCTGAGCCGCAAGAACTACGAAATGGAGCTGCGCCATCTGCAGATCGAGCTGGTCAAGCTCCAGGAGTGGGTCCGGCACAAGGGGCTGCGCGTGGTCGTCCTCTTCGAAGGCCGCGACGCCGCGGGCAAGGGCGGGGTGATCAAGCGGATCACCCAGAGCCTCAGCCCGCGAATCTGCAAGGTGGTGGCCCTCGCAGCGCCCACGGAACGCGAGCGAACCCAGTGGTATTTCCAGCGCTACGTGGCCCACCTCCCCGCAGCAGGCGAGATCGTGCTCTTCGACCGCAGCTGGTACAACCGCGCGGGCGTCGAGCGGGTCATGGGCTTTTGTAACGAGACCCAGCTGCGCGAGTTCATGCGCACCTGCCCAGAGTTCGAGCGCATGCTCGTGCGCTCTGGGATCCAGCTGATCAAGTATTGGTTCTCGGTGAGCGACGAGGTCCAGGAGCAGCGCTTCCAGGCGCGGATCGACGACCCCACCAAGCGCTGGAAGCTCAGCGAAATGGACCTCGCGAGCCGCGAGCGCTGGGTGGAGTTTTCGCGGGCGAAGGACGAAATGTTCCACTACACGGACATCAAGCAGGCCCCCTGGCACGTGGTGCGCGCGGACAACAAGAAGCGCGCCCGGCTCAACTGCATTCACCACCTCCTGAGCATGATCCCCTACGAGGACCTGACCCCCGCGCCGGTCGAGCTCCCCCAGCGCGCCAACAACTCGGGCTACGTTCGCCCACCCATGTCCGATCAGACCTTCGTGCCCGAGGTCTACTGAACGCATGAAGCAACACAGGGTCGAGGTGTGGACGCCCCACGAGCCCACCCGCTCGGTCGTCGGGGTGCGCTGGGAGGTCAAGCTCGGTGACGAGGTTTGGGACGACCAGCCGATCGCGACCGTGTGCTTCGCGGACGGAGCCGAGGCCGCCTGCCTCGCGGACACGCCGCTCAAGGGCCGGGTCACCGAGCTCTTCGCTCGACTCCTCCCCGCCAGCGCCGAGATCTACTGCATGCTGGAGCCGCTCTAGGCAGCGCGCCTGGAGGGTAGGTCGGACTCCACGTCCAGCGCTAGGCTACGGGGGTGGACCTGTCCAACTACCAGTTCGGTGAGCTCCTCGGCGAAGGCTCGGCGGGGAGGGTCTACCGCGCGCGGACGCGGGACGGCGGCGAGGTCGCGATCAAGCTCCTGCGCGCGACCCACGAGTCGGCCGCCGAGCGCTTCTGGCGCGAGCGCGACCTGCTCGTGCAGCTCGCCGCGGGGGGCGGCTTCGTGCCCTTGCTCGAGAGCGGACGTTCGGGCTCGGGCTCGTTCTTGGTCATGCCCCTGCTCTCCGGCGGGACGCTGGGTGAGCGCCTGCGTCGGGGCCCGCTGCCCGTGGAGCTGGCGCTCGATCTGGGGCGAGCGCTCGCCCAATCCATGGGGCGCGCCCACGCAGCAGGGATCGTGCACCGCGACCTGAAGCCCGACAACGTGCTGTTCGACGCAGAGGGGAGGCCGCTGATCGCCGACCTCGGGTTGGCCAAGTACTTCGCCCAGGGTCAGGACGACCCGTCGGGCCTCTCACAGACCGGCGAAGTGCGAGGCACGCCGGGCTACATGGCGCCCGAGCAGCTCGCCGACGCCAAGCGCGCGGGGCCCGCGGCCGACGTGTTCGCGATCGGCGCGATCCTCTACGAAGCGCTCACCGGCCAGGCCCCCTTCGCAGACCCCACCCTGCGCGGCGTGCTGGTGCGAACCGCCCGCGGACAGGTCACCTCGCCGCGCGCGCTGCGCGCCGGGATCCCGCCGTGGCTCGAAGCCGCGGTGCTCCAGTCCCTCGACCCCGACCCCGGCCGGCGGCCGGCCACCGGCCTCGCGCTCGTCGAGCGCCTGCGCCCGCCGGCGACTCCGGTCACGCGTCCTTATCGCGGGCCCCTGCTCGCGCTGGGGGGGCTGGCGCTCGTCCTCGCGGGCGCGGTGGGCGCGCTCGCCTGGCAACGCTCGAGGCCGAAGCTCCAGGTCGTGAACCACGGCGACGCAGCGCCGGAGCCCTCGGCCCCCCAGAACGAGGCTGCGAAGCTCCCCTCTGTCCCGCCAAGGGGGGCGAAGACCGCAGACGCAGACGCAGGCAGCGAGTTCGGCGACCTCGCCCGCCTCTCGTCGGAGCGACTGCAGCTCGTCGCGGTGTGGGAGGGGCACGTCGGCCCAGTGAACGTGCTCCATTGGCCGGCGGCGGTGGGTTGGGTGTTCTCGGGCGGCGCGGACCGCAGCGTGCGCGCCTGGACCCTCGCTCAGCCCAAGGGGCCTGAGCTCAAGCGCTGGGAAGACCACGCGGGCGAGGTCCGGGCGCTGGCCGAGGCGTCCGGGGCGACCCTCTACGTCGGCGGCGACTTCCCGCAGCTGTGGATCTACCGAATCCAGGGCGAGAAGGGACTTCAGCTCAACGTCAGCCAGCCGATCCACTCCCTCGACGTGCGCGCGGGGCAGCTCATGATCGGGGTCCAGGGCCGCGCGTTCAGCCTCGACCTCCAGACCCAGTCCAAGGACAGCCAGCTCACCCTGCGCCAGTTCGTGTTCCCCCCGGGGCTGGGGCAGGTCGCGACCCGGTCTCTGGGGAGGTCACCCGCCGACCTGCACTTCGCCACCGACGGCCCGCCCGACACCGCGCCCTTTTGGATCTCGCGCGCAACCCAAGCCGAGTCCGGCGAACAAGGCTCGCAGGCCTACGACCCAATCGCCGGTCACCTGGGGCCGATCACCGCCCTCGCAGCCTCGGCCGACCAGCGGCGCCTGGTCAGCGCCTCGGCGGACGGCAGCGCGCGGGTGTGGGACCTGGACCAGCGCAAGCAGGTCTACGAGCTGCAGCACAACCTGCAAGTGCGCGCCGTGGCCGTGTCCCCAGCGGGAGATCGAGTCGCCACCGCGGTCGCGGACCAGGTGATCGTGTTCGCCCTCGACCCGCTCGAATCGCGAGGCTCGCTCAAGCTCGAGACGACCTCGGACCGCCCGACCTCGCTCTGCTTCGATCCCGACGGGCGCCACCTCGCCGTCGGCACCCAGCTCGGCCTCGTGCTGGTCTTCCGCCTGCGCTGAGCGCGCACGCCTCCGTACTTCGGCGTCCTGATCTGGGAAATCCGCAGCCAGCGTTTACACCCGAGGTCACTTCGCGCAAAGGCTTAGGCCTCCGCTCGGTCGCGGCTCGCGCGTTGCACACCGAGCGGAGGACGGAGGAGCTCGCATGCACTGCAAGACGTGGATTTGGCTCGGGTGCGCCCTGATCGCAGGAGGAGGGACGGCCCTCGCCGCCCCCAAGCCGGAGTCGGCCGCCAAGGCGCTCGTGCGCGGGGCCAAGCAGCTCGCGCAGCTCAAGAGCTACCGGATCGAGTTCTCGGTCTCAGGGGGGCTCGCCAAGGGCGCGGACCACGCCCTGGTCGAGACGCGGGTCAACGAGAGCTGGACGGGCGCCGTCCGCGGCAAGGTCGTCCAATTGAACCAGGGCGAAGGCTTCCGCCTTCGCCGGGGTGAGTTCGAGGGAGCGATCCAAGACGGACTCCAGTGGAAGGCCCTGCTCGCGACCGACAAGGGCCGGCTCCTGGGCCGGCTGTTCAAGGACCCAGAAGCGACCCTCGCCCGCGCGCTGCGCTCGAAACGGCGGGCCACGTGGCTGGCCCCCGTCGCGGGCGCGAGCGCTGACGGGGCGCCTGCGCAGGCCGAGACCGAGGACGGCACCCGGAGCGGCTCCCGCGGAGCGAGCAGCGAGCTCGACGAAGGCCCGCTGCCGACCGTGCTCGAGGTCGAGGGCCCGGCGATCGAGGCGATCCAGCACTTCGAACAGATCGTCTCCTCGGGCTGCTTCGCCGAAGGCTGAGGCGTCTCCGAATCCTTGTCCCGTGCGGACAAGACCCTCACCAAGATCGTCTACCGCGTGACCTTCGACGAAACCCGCCAACGCGTGACCGAGCTCCAGGTCACGACCCTCTGCGCCCAGAAGAACGGCCTGCAGTCGGTCGACCCGAAGGTGGCGTTCAGCTCCAACGAGCACATTGCCTTCGTCGCGACGTACCGCTTCTCCCAGGAAGACGCGGTCGAGATCTTCCCCGTCCCAGCGGCCGCAGGCAAACTGCTCAAGTAGTCGGTCGCGGCGCCACCTCGAGCGCCCCTACGGACCAGGGCGCGCCCCGGATCAGCCCTCGAGGTCGTAGCGCTGGAGCAAGCCGTAGAGGGTCGAGCGGGGGATCCCGAGCTGGCGCGCGGCCTTGGCCTTGTTGCCCTGGGCCTCGCGCAGCGCGGCCTCGATCATGGCGCGCTCGACCTCGCCCAGGGTCTTCCCGGCGAGGGTGCCGCTCGCGCGGGACACCCCCCGCCCCGCGCGGACCTGCTCCGAGAGCTGGCGCGCGCTGAGCACCTCGACGTCGAGCTCAGCGAGCCGGCGGACCTCGTTTCGTAGCTCGCGCACGTTGCCCGGCCAGGCGTAGGCGCAGAGCAGCGAGAGCGCGTTCTCGGTGAAGGCCAGCCGCCGGCCCGCGAAGTGCTCGATCAGGTCGGGGACGTCGCCGGGGCGCTCGCGCAGCGCGGGCACGCGGATCCGCTGCACGTCGAGGCGGTAGTAGAGGTCCTCGCGGAAGTCCCCGGCCTCGACCCGCGCCAGCAGGTCGTGCCGGGTGATCGCCACCACGCGGCAGGCGACACGCACGCGCTGGGCGCTGCCGGCAAGGGTCAGCTGCCCGTCGCGCAAGACCGCGACCAGCTTGCCTTGCATGACCGGGCTGAGCTCGGCGACGTCGTCGAGGACGAGCGTGCCGCGCTCGGCGCGCACCAGAGCGCCGCTGTTGGGTCCCTGGCGCGCCTGGCCGAACAGCTCGGCCTCGAGCTGCTCGTCGGTCACCGCGGCGCAGCCCTGGACGACGAAGGGCTGCTTGGGGAGCTCGCCGCGCGCGTGCAGTTCACGCGCGACCAGGGCCTTGCCGACGCCCGTCTCCCCGAGCAAGAGCACCGGCTCACTGCTGCGCGCGGCGCGCTCGAGCTGCTCGAACAGGCCGCACATGACGGGGCTGCTGCCGACCAGCGCGCCGAAGCGGCCCAGCGCACGAGGCGCGGCCTCGGCCCCGCGCGGGGCGCGGGTCAGGCGCTCGAGCTCGCGCAGGCTCTCGCTCATGCGCGCGGCGTCGGCGCGCAGCTCGGCGGTCTCCAGCGCCAGCGCGGCCTGGTCGGCGAAGGTGCGCAGGATCGGGAGGTCCTCCGTCGAGAACGCGGCCCCGTGCAGGCGGTGATCGAGGTAGAGCACCCCGCGGACCTCGCCCCGCAGCCGCAAGGGCACACAGAGGATCGAGACCACCCGGTTGGCCTGCACGCTCGAGACCTCGAGCACGTCGGCGTCCTCTTCGCGGGTGGTGACCAGGCCTTCGCCGCTGTCGAGCACGCGCTGGACGACGGTCCGAGACACGTCGCCCTCGGCGCTGCGCAGCCGGGTCTGGCTGAAGCCCCGGGCGCTCTCGACCCGGCAGGCCGGGCGCCCGTCGGGCTGCCTCCCGGTCACACGCACCAGGTAGCCCCGCTCGGCCTCGGTGATCTCGATCGCCGAGTCGAGGATCAGCGGCAGCAGATCTTCGGCCCGGGTCTCGTCGGCCAGGGCCTGGGAGAGGTCGCGGACACGCCGCAGCCAGAGGAGTTCGCGCTCGTCGCTCACGGGTCGATTATGCCAGGGGCGCCCGACCCCCTGTGCTAGGCTCGCGCCGATGACCCTCTCCTGGTCTTTCGGGGCGGACGTGCCCGCCACCTCGCGCTCGGATTCGCGCGACGGCGTGCTCGCTCCAGGGCAGCGCTTCGGCCCCTACCGGATCCAGGCGCTGCTCGGCGAGGGAGGCTCGAGTCGCGTCTACCGCGCGACCGACGCGGCCGGGCGAGAGGTCGCGCTCAAGCTGCTCAAGGCGACGAGCCTGGACGCCACGCGCCGCGAGCGCTTCCTGCGCGAGGGCCAGGCGACGGCCGGCCTCGAACACCCTGGGATCGTGCGCGTGCTCGCGGGCGGCGAGGTCGAGGGACTCCCCTTCCTGGCCTACGAGCTCGTCCCCGAGGCCACGGACCTGCGCGCGCGGCTCAGCGAAGCCGGGCTCGCGGGTCGCGTGCGCCTGCTCCGCGCCGCCGCCGCCGCGGTGGCCCATGCCCACGCCGCGGGGGTCGTGCACCGCGACCTCAAGCCTTCGAACCTGCTCGTCGACGGCGCCGGCCAGGTTCGCGTCGCCGACTTCGGCCTGGCGCTGGTCCAAGGCCAGGCGCGCCTGACCCACGACGGCGAGGTCGTGGGCACCCCGCGCTACATGGCCCCCGAACAAACGACCCCAGGGCCCAGCGAGCCGGGTCCTCCGGCGGACGTGTGGGCGCTGGGGGTGCTGCTCTACGAGGCGCTGACCGGGCAGCGTCCCTTCCCCGCCGCGCGCTGGCTCGAGCTGCGCGCGCAGATTCAACAGGCCCGTCCCGCGCCGCCACGCGCGCACGACCCCACGCTCCCGGCTGCGCTGGAGGCGGTGTGCCTGCGCGCGCTCGCCCTCCACCCCGAGCAGCGCTACCCAGACGCAGGCGCGTTCGCCGCGGCCCTCGACGCGGCCCTCGCGAGCTGCTCCTTGCCCGACGCCCCCGACGCGGCGCCGCCCCTCACCGCCCTCAGCCCCGGCTCCGGGTCCTCGGTCTTTCCCCTGGGCGAGGTAGGCGGCTTCACCTTGCTCGAGGTCCTCGGCCGCGGCGGCATGGGGATCGTCTACCGCGCCCGCGACCACGCCCTGGGGCGCGAGGTCGCGCTGAAGTTCATTCTCGACGCGCGCGGGAACGCCCGCCGCCTGGAGCGTTTCCGCCGCGAGGGTCAGGTGACCGCCTCGCTGAATCACCCCGCGATCCTCAAGGTCCACGGGGCGGGCGAGCTCGAGGGGATCCCCTACCTCGAGTACGAGCTCGTCCCCGAGGCGCGCTCGCTGAAGCAGGCCTGTCGAGCCCTCGCGCTGCGAGATCGCCTGACCTTGCTGCGCGACGCCGCCCGCGGGCTGGGCCACGCCCACGCCCACGGCGTCGTGCACCGCGACGTCAAGCCAGACAACGTGCTCGTCGACACCGAAGGCCGCGTGCTCGTCGCCGACTTCGGGCTCGCTGCCGCCGGGGGCATGCAGCGGCTGACCCTCTCTGGCGCCATGGTCGGCACCCCGCACTACATGGCGCCAGAGCTCGCGGTCGGCGAGCGCGACAAGGTCGGACCGCCGACCGACGTGTGGGCGCTCGGCGTGCTCTTGTTCGAGCTGCTGGCCGGACGCCTGCCCTTCGACGCGCAGAGCCTGGTCCAGCTCAGCGTGCAGATCGCGAGCGGCCAGACGCCCAGCCCGCGCGACGTCGACCCCTCGATCGATCGTGGGCTGGAGGCGATCTGCGCCAAGGCGCTGCGCAAGGAGCCAGAGCTCCGCTACGCCCACGGCGACGCCTTCGCCGACGACCTCGACGCGTGGCTCTCCGGGGCGCAGCTCTCCGCCTCGACGCCGACGGCGCGTCGCCCCCTGGCGCGCGGCGCCAGCCGCGCGCTCCCGGTGGCGTTGGCCGTGGGCGGGGTGCTCGGGGCGGGGCTGTTCGTGGTCCTCTCGCGCCCGGGCGGCGCGAAGGGCCCGAGCGCCGCGGGCGTCTCCGCCGTGGAGACGCAGGCGCTTCCGCCGGCGCCCAGCCAGCCCGCGCGCCTCTCCGCGGCGGAGGTGACCGCGGGGCGGGCCGAGTGGACGACGGCCCTGGCCATGCACGACCCGGAGCAGCAGGTCGCCCTCGCCTACGACTGGCTGCGTCGCTACCCCCAGCACCCCGAAGCGCCCGAGGTCGAGCGCTTCGTCGCCGAGCGCCGCTTCAGCTACCCACTGCGCACGCTCCGCCACGCCGACGACGGGACGTCCCACTGCGTCTTCGTCGCACCCGGCAAGCTCCTCGTCGCCGGCGCCGACGGCACCCTGACCCGCTGGAACCTCGACACGGGCGCCCTCGAGCAACGCTGGGCGGTTTCGTCCGGCGAGCCCATGCCGGCGGTCAAGGCCTTCGTGGCGACCGCGGACCTCGCGGTGCTTGGGACCCAGTCCGGCCTCTACTGGTTCGACTTGCGGATCGGGAAGACCGTTACCCGGATCCGGGGCCCGCGAGTGAACGCGCTGCGCCGCTCGCCGGACGGCTCGACGCTCGCCGTCGCCGAGGAGGGACCGCAGGTCCGAGCGTTCGCCTTCGCCAGCGGAGCGCGGGTCCACACCTTCTCGGGCTACCCCAGCAGCGTCGCGACCCTGGCCTACTCCCCCGACGGAGGGCGGCTGCTCACCCTCGTGGGACACAAGAGCGAGCTCGGCCTGCCCGTGGACTGCGAGCTCTGGATCTGGGACCTCGCCGACCCCAGCCAGGAGCCGGTGCGGACGCCCTTTCCGACGCTCTCCACCTGCGCCGCGGTGTCGCCCGACGGAGCCCGGATCGTGGTCGGGACCGTCCCCGGACAGCTCTACGTCCGTAACGCGCGCACCGGCAGGTTCCTGTTCCAGTTCGAGGGGGATCCCCCCGCGGGAGTCGAAGTGCCCACCTTCTTTCAGCGCCGTGCCCATGACGGGGGCTGCAAGGGCGTCGCCTACTCGGGCGACGGCGCGACCCTGTATTCCGTCAGCCAGGGGAACCGCCCGCACATGAACCAGCTCCGGGTGTGGGACGTCGCCACGAGGCGCGAGCGCCGGACCGTGGTCGTCCGCCCCTACGACCTGCAGTCGCTCGCGCTGTCCCCCGACGGGACCCTGCTCGCGATCGGCACGGACCGGGGCACCGTCGAGGTCTGGGCCACCCAGTAGCGAACCGTCCCCAGCGGTCACGCTCCCAGATCTGGGCAAGGAACAGCGTCGGATCTCGACACCTCAGCCGAGGGTCGTCGGGACGCCGACACGCGCGGACTGGTTAGGGCGCCTGGCGCCCTGACCCCGCAGCGGGCGCGCCGGTTGCGCTGGCCAGCTGAGAGGGAGGTGCGCCATGAAGCGTCGCGCGATCTTGGGGGCCGCGGTCACCGGGGTGGTCTTGGGAGCGTGGGGGATCCTGCGTTCGGACGCCCGCCCCCCGACCCAGGCCCAACCGACGGCGGCCCCTGCCCCCGCCGTCCTCACCGGCTCCTTCGTGGTCACCGCCGCGAGCCCG
>JAGQRJ010000692.1 GCA_020425635.1 Planctomycetota bacterium
CAGGTCGACCGCGACGCCCAGACCTCCGCGGCCGGGATCCCCGCCGCCCCCGCGCCCCCCGAGGTCGACCGCGACGCCCGCACCTTCGACGGGTCCCTCGAGCCTCCCCTGGCCGGGGTCGACCCCGGCGCGCAGACCTTCGTCGGCGCGCCGCCGCCGCCCGCGGGCCCCTCCGACCTCGAGAGCACGCTCAACCAGTCGGGGCCGCTGACCCTGCCCGACTTCCCCGAGGAGTCGACCTTCGGCGACGGCGGCTTCGACCCACGCGGCGCGCGCACGATCTCGGACTCGACCGCCTCTCGCCCGGCGGCCTTCGACTCGCGCGCCTCGGGCTTCGGCTCCCAAGCCTCGGAGGCGTGGAGCCTGAGCGGGTCGCACTCGAGCTCGGGCCCGCCGCCCACGGCGGGGGTGCCGCCCACCCAGCGCCAGCCGCCGCCGTCGGCGGGCACGGGCGAGACCACCCGCCTCGACCACGCGACCCGCGCCGACCCCAGCAAGCTGGCGCCGCAGGCAGGGCCGGGAGACACCCAGGTCGAGCCGCGCTCGGCGATCGATCAGGGCAGCGCCCTCGTCCAGAGTCAGGCGACGATCCCGCGCGGGAAGCCGGGCTCTGCGATCCCCTCCCGCCTGGGCCCCTACCGCCTGCTGAAGGCGCTGGGCGCCGGCGGCATGGGCGCGGTCTACGAGGCCGTGCACCTGCGCACCGACCGCAAGATCGCGCTCAAGGTCCTGCGCGCCCCGCCGGGCGCCGACACGGGGGTCCAGCGCTTCCTGGTCGAGGGCCGAGCCGCGGGCCGCCTCGCGCACCCGAACCTGGTCAGCGTGCTCGACCTCGCCCAGGACGAGCGCAGCGAGCTGTGGTACATGGCCATGGAGCTCGTCGAGGGCGAGACCCTCTACGAGCTCGTCGACCGCGAGGGGCCCCTCGACGACCGGCGCGCGGCGGAGGTCGGCGTGGCCCTGGCCGACGCGCTGAGCTACGCCCACGGCGAGAAGGTGCTCCACCGCGACGTCAAGCCGCACAACGTCATGCTCGACAAGCAGGGCACGGTGCGCCTGACCGACTTCGGTCTGGCCAAGCTGCTCGAGGAGCCCGGGCAAGCGCTGACCCAAGGCTTCACCCTGCTCGGGACCCCGGGCTACATGCCCCCCGAGCAAGCCGGCATGGCCGCGCCGGTCGACGCGCGAGCCGACGTCTACGGCGTCGGCGCGACGCTCTACTACTCGCTGACCGGGAAGTCGCCCTTCACCGGAAAGACCGTGGGCAGCGTGATCCACCAGGTGCTCTCCAAGAGCCCCGCGCCGCTGCGCAAGACGCGGCCGGAGATCCACGCCGACCTGGAGACGATCGTCCTGCACTGCCTGGAGAAGCAGGTCGAGCACCGCTACCCGACCATGCAGGACCTGGCCGAGGACCTGCGCCGCTTCCTCGCCGACACGGCGATCGTGGCCAAGCGCCCCAGCCTGCCCGAGCAGTTCAAGCGCTGGGCGCGGCTGAACCCGAAGCCCGCGCTCCTCGGGGCGCTCGCGATCTGCCTGGTGCTCATGGGGGTGACCTACGGCGGCCTGGCCTTCGTCACGCGCGCGCGACACCAGGCCGAGCTCGAGCGCCAGCAGGCCGAGGTCGAGAAGAACAAGCAGAAGGTGGTCGAAGAGCGCGAGCAGGTCAGCACCGAGCGCGAGCAGACCGCCGAGGAGCGCGCGGCCCTCGAGGCCGAGCAAGCCCGGATCGCGAAGCAGCCGCCGACCCTCGAGCTGCGCACGCCCGAGCTGCCCAAGGACGGGAGCCCGCTGCGCACGCGGGCCGACTCGCTCGAGGTGGCGGTCCGCGCCCAGGACCGCGACCTGGTGGGGGTGACCCTCGACGGCGTCGCGTTGACCGCGCGCGACGACGCGGACGGCGTCTACGTCGGCCGCTGGAGCCTGCCCGGCGAGGGGCGCCACGAGGCGACCCTCGAGGCCAAGGACGAGGCGGGCAACGTCACCGCCCAGACCCTGCGCGCCGTGCGCGACGTGCGCCCCCCGCGGCTCGAGGTCGCGATCGAGCGCACGAAGTATCCCGAGGGCGACCCCGACGCCGCGACCGAGGTCGAGGTCCGGGTGACCGTGCACGACGAGGCGGAGCCCGCGCTGGCCAAGGTGCAGCTCACGCGCCGCGTGGGCGAGGCGAGCTTCGCCTGCGGCGACCCGATCCGCGACGGCGACCACACCTGGGTGTGGAGCGAGGTGCAGCTCGGCCTCAGCGGGACCCACGTGTTCGCCGCCACGGCGACCGACGACGTGGGCAACGAGGGCGCGGCCGAGGCCGAGCTCGTCACCAAGCAGCCCAAGGTGGTCGAGCGCACCTGGTGGAACGCGCTCCCTTCGCAGAAGCAGTTCGCCCTCGAGCGCAACCTGCCGTTGACCCGGGAGGTCCGTGGGATCCCCTTCGTGCTGATCCCGCCTGGGGTCTACTCCCGCGGAGCCAACGAGAACGACCCCTTCAGCAAGCAGGGAGACCCCGACGCCCGCCCGCACGTGGTGCGGCTCACCCGGGGCTTCTACCTCAGCGCCTGGGAGATCTCGCAGGCGCAGTATCAGCAGCTCATGCTCGACTACTCGCCCCCCGACTTCACCCCCCACGAGGGGCGCGCGGGGCTCGACGAGCCGCCGACCTTCAGCCTCTCGGGCCTGCAGCTGCCCGCGGTCGGCGTGGGCCGGGTCGACGCCTCGACCTACTGCGCCAAGCTCGGCGAGGCCGCGGGCCTCCCCGGCAAGCTGCGCCTGCCGACCGAGGCCGAGTGGGAGTACGCGTGCCGCGCCGAGACCACCGGCGTGTGGTTCTGGGGCGGCGCGACCTACAAGGCCCGTGAGCACGCCAACGTGAAGGACGACGACTACAAGGGCGAGCTGGCTCCGAACCTCAACGGGCCTGGGACCGCGTACTTCAACTGCAGCGACGGCTTCCTCCTGCTCGCGCCGGTCGGGCGCAGCGGCGTGACCCCCAACCCCTTCGGGCTCTACGACATGATCGGCAACGCCGAGGAGTGGGTCCGCGACGGGTTCTCCAACTACCCCCTCGACCGCAGCGCCGAGCTCACCGACCCGTTCAGCGCGGGCGGCCAGGCGGGGATCACGCGCGGGGGGAGCTTCTGCTCGCCGCTCAAGGACGCCCGGCCCTCGGCCCGCAACGCGCACAACCTGAGCAAGGCCCTCTCCGACGTCGGCTTCCGCGTGCTGCTGGAGCTCGACGAGTAGCGCCGCGCGGGCCGCTACGCGCTCGCCCTCCCCGCCCGCGCGTGCTACCTTTCTCGCCTCAAGACCCAGGAGGTGGCATGACCCGCACCCTACCCCTCGCCCTCGCGCTGACCTTGCTCTGCGGCTGCAACACCGTGCGCCAGGTGGAGATCCGCACCGTCCCCGAAGACGGCGCCGAGATCACCGTCGACGACAAGCCGATCGGCGTCTCTCCGGTGCTCTACGGCTTCGACTTCTCCGACCCCGAGGCCCGCTACAAGGTCTCCGCGGTCAAGGAAGGCTACGTGCGCACGACCAAGCTGGTCTACCAGCTCACGATCGACGCCTTCGCCGAGCGCAACGGCGCGGTCGAGGGCAAGGAGTTCATCGAGGTCAAGCTCAGCGAGGACGAGGTGTGGACCAACACCGTGCCCTCGGACGCCGCGAACGTGTGGGTCGAGCTCGAGGTCAGCAGCGACATGGACGAGGACCAGGTGTGGGACGTCCTGATCGACACCCTGACCCGCTACTACCCCGAGCTCGACAACCAGGACAACCAGGCCGGCTACATCGCGAGCAAGGACAAGCTCAAGTCCCTGCGCCGCGGGCCGACCAAGACCGTCCAGGTCAAGAACCAGTTCATTTGCTCGATCACCTCGCGCAACCCGCTGATCTACAAGATGCAGGTGATCAGCAAGATCGACGACAACGGCGAGGTCTCCGACTACCCGCGGATCTTCAAGGAGACCGAGGGCCTGATCCCCGACCTCCGCAAGCGCCTGGTCGCCGAGTAGTCCCCGCGTCCTCCCAGAACCCCTCGCGCCTGCATGGCACGGAGCGTCTCATGATCGTTCGTTTTCTCGCCGCCGCGGTTTGCTGCGCGGCCCTCGCTGGGTGCACGTCCGACGGGGCCTTCCGCAACAACATCACCAACGTGACCCTGACCTCCAACAACTACCGCGTGATCCAGACCGGCGTCCGCGGCTCGGACGTCGGCTTCAAGGTGTTCGGGATCGGCCCCAACGCGCAGTTCAGCAAGGCCCTGGAGAAGGTCCGGATCCTGGCCGAGCTCGACGACCGGCCCCGCGCCCTGGTCAACGTCACCGAGGACGTGTCGAGCTACAACGTGGGGATCGTGAGCGGCGACTCGGTGGTGATCACCGCCGACGTGATCGAGTTCACGGGCCCCCCCAACGGCCGCTGAGCCGGCCTGACCCAGGCGCTCAGACCGGCGGGTCGCACTCGACGCGCAAGGCGTCGCTGACCCGCAAGACCTTCGCCGCGGCGTGCGCCTGGGCGGGTCCGAGCGCGTCGACGGCGAAGGCCCAGCCGCGGGCGACCCGCTGCGGATAGGGTCGCACGCTGGCCCCGCTGGCCTCGAGCGCCGCGATCAAGCGCTGGGCGAGGCCCAGCACCTGCCCCTCGGCGTAGCCCGGCTCGGCGCCCTCCGGCCGCACCCACACCGCCGGCCCCCCGGGCTCGGGCGTCGGAAAGCACAGCGCGCTCCAGGCCCCGCGCCCTGCGCAGGCCGCGCGGGCCAAGCCCTCCGCCCGCTGGGCCTCCCGCGCGAGCAGGCCGCGGGTCGAGGGCGTCAGCCCCTTGGTGGGCTCGCCCGCGAGGCCCAGGCGTCGCGCGGCCTCGACCACGGCGCCGCCGCCCTCCGCCGCCAGGGCCGCGAAGCAGCGCGTGAGCAGGCCCTCCGCCGCGTCGCTGGCCTGGAGCGCCTGGTCGACCGCGAGCGCCGCCCAGGCGATCCCC
>JAGQRJ010000693.1 GCA_020425635.1 Planctomycetota bacterium
CGCCCGCCGAGGCGGCTGAGGAGCTGGGCGCGGACGGCGTGGCCGAGCGCGTCGAGGGGCGCCGCGCCCTCGAGCTCCTCGAGCGCCGCGCGCAGGCGCGGCGCGCTGGGCTTCAGCTCGAGCTCGCCGCGCAGGGCCAGCGCGATCAGCTCGGGGCGGGTCCCGGGGTCGGGGGAGGTCGTCAGCGCGCGGCGGGCGAAGTCGCGCAGCGCGGGGGCGAAGGTCGCAGGTTCGGGCGCCAGGCGCAGCGCGCGGAGCTCGAGCCGGGCCGCCTCGAGGGGGTGGCCGAGGGCGTCGTGAGCGGTGGCGAGGGTGTCGAGGATCCCGGCGTCGTCGGGGGCGAGGGCGACCGCGCGCTCGGCCAGCGGGAGCGCGTCCTGCGGACTCCGCGCGCTGGGGTCTTCGGCGGTCAGCAGGAGCCAGGCGAGGTTGTTCAGCGCGCGGTGGTTCTCGGGCCAGCGCGCGATCGCCGCGCGGTAGCCCTCGACCGCCTGGGCGTAGCGGTGCGCCTGGTGGTGCGCCCAGGCCTCGCGCTGGGCCGCTTCGCTGGAGGCGCGCTGGGCGTCGTCCTGGGCGGCGACGGGGAGCAAGACGAGCGCGAGCGAGAGCGCGAGCGAGCGGGGGGAGTGCATGCGCAGAGGCTAGCAGGCCGAGAGCCCGCCGGGCTCCGGGGCGACCCCCTTGGCAGATCGACCGCGGGCTCCTAGGGTGACGGTGCGCTGGGGTTGGGGGGTGTCATGAACCGGATTCGCGTGTTGGCGGGCCTGGTGGTCGTCGTCGCCGCGGCGACGAGCCTGCTCTTGCTCTCGGGGGTGCTCGCCGCGGTGGACCGCGGGTCGCGGCTCCCGCCCCGGGCGTCCTTGGCCGTCGGACCGAGCCCCGGGGCGCCCGAGGCGGCGCGGCCGGTCGAGGCGGCGGCCGCCGACGGCTCCGCGCCCACCTCCGACTCGGAGCTCGCGCCCTCTCTCGACCCCGAGGCGAGCCCCACGGACCCGGAGGCCGCGCGCGCGCCGCAGTCCGACGAGCAGGGTCCCGAGGCCCAGAGCCTGTGGGAGCGGGCCTACGAGGGCAACAACCTCATGATCACCGACCGCGGGCAGCCCGTGGCGGGGATCGAGGTGCGCCTCTACGACCCGCGCCTGGTCGGGGGCGTGCCGCTCGAGGTCGCGACGAGCGACGCCGACGGCCTGGTCCGCTTCGAGCGCGAGGCCCTCGGGGTCCGGGTGTTCGACGGGCCCCCGGCCCGGATCCTGGCTCCGGGTGAGGCCGGGATCTTCGACCTCGAGGAGGAGGGCGAGTTCCCCGTGCGGGGCACGGTGGTCGGCCCCGACCAGGAGCCCGTGCCCGACGCGGAGCTGAGCCTCTACCACGGCGCGTTCGCGCTCTCCGCGGCGCGCTCCGACAGCGCGGGGGGCTTCACGCTGCTGGCGCCCGCCGCCAGCGGGACCCTGCTGGTCGCCGCCGAGGGCTACCTCCCCGCGCGGGTCGACCTCGACGCGCTGCGCGGAGCGGGCAACGTCGTGCGCCTGCTCCACGGGGAGCGCGGCGCGCTCGGCGGCGTGGTCGTCGACGGAGACGACCGCCCGCTGGGGGAGGTCCTGGTTCGCGCCACGAGCGGGACCGGGGGCTTCCTCCTCGCCCAGACCGACACCTTCGGGCGCTTCGGCTTCGAGCACTTGCCCGCGGGGTCGATCGTGCTCCAGGTGCACCTGGGGGAGGTCGTGCCCGTGGCCCAGCAGACCGCGGAGGTCCGGGCGCGCGACGTGACCGAGGTCACGCTGCGCGTGACCCAGCGCGGGGTGTTCGCGCTGCGGGTCACCGAGGGCGACGCGCCCGTGGTCGGCGCCAAGGTCAAGGTCAGCGACTCCGGGGTCACGCGCTTCGGTCAGTTCGAGGCCAACGCGGCGGACCAGCAGCTCGTGACCGACGCCGAGGGCTGGGCGCGCTGCGCGCTCCCCGCCGGGGGCTACTACGCGCGGGTGAACGTCGACGGCGGCGACCACACCGTCGGAGGGACGGTCCGCGCCGGCGAGACCACCGAGCTGGCCCTCGACGTGAGCGACCGTCGCGCGCTGCAGGTGAAGGTCACGGACCCCGCGGGCAACCCGGTGCCAGGGGTGTTCATGGACGTCTCGCTGCCGGGGATCGATTGGTCCGACATGCCGAGCACACGGACCGACGCCCAGGGGATCGGGCGCTTCGAGCAGCTGCCCCGCGGGCTGGCCGAGGTGCACCTGGGGCGCGGCGGGTTGTGGCGCATGGTGCGCAGCGAGGCCGAGGAGGTCCGCTTCACCTGGACCGAGGGCGACCAGCTGCGGCTCCGCGGGCGCGTGGGCCAGGCCTCGCAGGTCCTCGCCGTGACCGTGCTCCCCGACGTGGCGAAGATGCACCGGGTCGAGCTGCAGGGCGACGTGCTCGACGCCCCCCTCGACGTCCCGGGCGGGCGCCAGGGGGTGTTCCTCGTGCCGCCCGACCAGGGGCTCGCCCCGGTGTTCCTCGGCGAGGTCGCCTTGGGCGGCGAGCTGAGCGGGTTCGAGGTCGGCTTCCCGCGCGCGGGGGCCGTGCGCGGCG
>JAGQRJ010000694.1 GCA_020425635.1 Planctomycetota bacterium
CCAGGGCTCCTCCCACACCGAGAGCGGGCGCCCCTCGCGCCAGGCCCGCAGGTCGTCGACCAGCTCGACCACGCTCGGGTAGCGCGCGGCGGGGTCGGCCTCCAGGCAGCGGGCGGCGACGGCGGCCAGGGGCTCGGGCACGAGGCGCCCCGGCGGCGCCGCCCGCTGGGGCGGGACGATCTGCGCCGGGTCCAGCTCGGGGACGGTGAGGGTCAGGACGTTGTAGAGCAGCGCCCCCAGCGCGTAGACGTCGACCTTCGCGTCGAGGTCCGGGGCTCCGGCGAACTGCTCGGGCGGCATGAAGCCGGGGGTCCCCATGACCACCCCGGCGTGGGTCGCGGAGAGCTCGACCGCGTCCTCCGGCCGCTCGCCGAGGTACTTCGCGAGCCCGAAGTCGGCGAGGAACACCTCGCCGAAGCGCCCGGTGAGCACGTTGCCGGGCTTGATATCCCGGTGGATCACGCCCTGGGAGTGCGCGTAGGCGACCGCCTCGGCGACGCGGAGCACCGCGTCGACCATGCGCTCCAGCGGCCACGACGCACAGGTCAGGGCCTGGCCCTTGGCCAAGCGCTCGAGGACCTCGCTCAGGGGCTCGCCCTGGACGAGGCGCATGCAGAGCCAGGCGCCGTCGGGCCCGCGCCCGAGGTCGTAGACCGGGACGATCGCCGGGTGCTCGAGGCGGGCGGCGACCTGGGCCTCGTTGACGAAGCGGTCGCCGAGCCGGGCGACGCGGTCGGGCGGGAGGATCTTGAGCGCCACCGTGCGCCCGAGGACCGCGTCGTGCGCCTCGAGCACGATCCCCCAGCCGCCGCGCGCGATCTCGCGCACCACCCGGAAGCGCGGCGGGAGGCTCGGCAGCCCTTCGCGCGGCGCCGGCCCCCGGTCGCGCTCGTGGTCGACGAGGCGGGCGAGCAGGCGATCTTGCCAGGGGGTGTCGGTCACCGGCGGGCGCTCACCCAAAGAGCTCGTTCCACTCGGCCTCGAGCTGCTCGTTGGTCGCCACGGTCTCGCGCAGCTCGGCGCGGATCGCGTTGCGCACTTGTTCGCGCATGGCGAACAGGTGGTTGCGCACGGCCGTGCGCCCGAGGCCGTAGGGCGCGCCCACGTCCTCGTAGGTCGGCTTCGTGCCCGCGGGCGCCAGGTCGTAGGCCTCGAACAGCTTGAAGCGCACCTCGTGGCCCGCGGCGAGCGCCTCCTGGCGCGCGCGCTCGGTGCCGCGGGCGATCAGCTCGCGAAACCACGCGCGGTCGAAGGCCTCCTCGGGGCTCACGGCTCCGGGGTCGGGGAGCACCTCGCTCAGGTCGGCGAGCTCGCTCTGCAGCGGGAGGTGCGCCGCCGCGCCGCCGCGCTTGACCCGGCCCGCGTGGCGATCCTGGCCGCGGAGGAAGTTGCGCAGCACGCCCTTGAGGTAGGCGCGGAAGCTGCTGACCTCGACCTGATAGCGCGCGAGCACGTCGCTCTCCATGAGCCACATGAAGTAGGCCTGGGTCAGGTCCTTCGCGTCGGCGTCGCTCTTGCGCCAGGCCGAGCGCACGAAGCTGTAGATCGGCTTCCAGTAGCGCCGGCAGAGGACCTCGAACTCCTGCTGCCGCTGGGCGCCAGGCTGCATGCCCGCGAGCAGCCCCCAGGTCGTGGGGGGGAAGGCGCGCTGATCGCCGCCGAGGGAGGTGTAGGGCCCAGCCATGCCTCCCAGCTTAACGGCGACCGCGGGGGAGCGGCAGCGGGGGTACATGCCCCGGCCGCCTGCCCCCCACACGGGGGCAGACGGACCGAAGCGGCCGCTGGAGAAGGAGTCGGGAGCGCGGCCTTGGGAGAGAGAATCACAGGACGCTCTCGCGTCGCTCTCCCTTGCCCCTTCGGGGTGTGCGTGTCCGAAGAAAATTGTGCCTCCCCCGATCTCGCGCGGCCGGTCCCCGTAACTCCTGGCATGAGCGGGCTCAGCCCTCGTTTCCGGGGGGACGCTGGCGGCCCGATCAGGTATCGTCTCGGCCGAGGAGGCCACGTGACCCCCGAAGACGTCGTCGTGCAGCGCCTGACCGAGAGCGCGCGGACCAAGGAGCGCCTGCTGGAGACCCAGCAGGCCGCGATCGTGAGCGCCGGGCGGGTGCTCGCCGAGGCCGTCGGGGCGGGCAAGAAGGTGCTCTGGTGCGGCAACGGCGGGAGCGCCGCCGACAGCCAGCACCTCTCGACCGAGCTCGTGGTGCGGCTCAGCGGCGAGTTCGAGCGCCCCGCGGTGGCTTCGCTCGCGCTGACCACCGACACCTCCCTGCTCACCGCCTGCGCCAACGACTACAGCTTCGCGCAGATCTTCGCGCGCCAGGTCGAGGCCCTCGGGCAGCCGGGCGACGTGCTCGTGGGGATCACCACCAGCGGCAACAGCCCCAACGTGCTCGCCGCCCTCGAGGAGGCCGGGAGGCGCGGGCTCAAGCGCGTGCTGCTCTCGGCGGGGGAAGGCGGGGCCTGCGTGGCCCACGCCGACGCGGCGGTGCTCGTCCCCTCGGCGGTGACGTCGCACATTCAGGAGTGCCATATCGCCGTCGGCCACGTGCTCTGCGAGCTGGTCGAGCGCCTCGCCTGCGGGCGCGGCTAATGCAGGCGCTGCGCTTCGACCCCGAGGGGCTCCGCGTCGTCGACACCCCGCGCCCGAGCCCGGGCATGGGCGAGGTCCTGGTGCGGGTGAGCATGGCCGGGATCTGCTCGACCGACCTCCAGATCACCCGCGGCTACATGAACTACCGGGGCACCCTCGGGCACGAGTTCGTCGGGTCCGTCGTCGAGGGCGCCGACTGGGAGGTCGGCACCCGGGTCGTGGGCGAGATCAACTTCGCCTGCCGTCGCTGCGCCTGGTGCAAGCGCGGCCTCGACCGCCACTGCCCGCACCGCACGGTGCTCGGGATCCAGGGCGCGCCCGGCTGCTTCGCCGAGTACGTGATCGTGCCCGCGGCCAACCTGCACAAGGTCCCCGACAAGGTCAGCGATCAGACGGCGGTCTTCGTCGAGCCCGTGGCCGCGGCCTTCGAGATCCTCGAGCAGACCCAGCTCGAGCCGAACACGCGCTGCGTCGTGTTCGGCGACGGCAAGCTCGGCCAGGTGATCGCCCAGGTCTTGCACTCGGCCGGGCACCGGGTCACCGCGGTGGGCAAGTACCCCGAGAAGCTGAAGCTGCTCACCGAGCTCGGGATCCCGACCGAGCTCTTCGGCGACTACAGCCCGACCCAGGTCCCGCTGGTCGTGGAGGCCACGGGCTCCGAGGGCGGCTTCGAGGCTGCCCTGGCCTCGGTCGAGCCGCGCGGGAGCCTCGTGCTCAAGAGCACGGTGGCCGCCAAGCACACGCTCTCGCTGGCGCCGCTGGTGATCCACGAGATCAGCGTGATCGGCTCGCGCTGCGGCCCCTTCGCGCCGGCCCTCGACGCCCTCGCCTCGGGCAAGATCCAGGTCCGCCCCATGATCAGCAACACCCGGATCCTGAGCGACGGCGTGGCCGCGATCGAAGAGGCCGCGCGCAGCGAGAGCCTCAAGGTCCTGCTCGACTGCCAGGGCTAAAGGGAGCGGGACGCCGCGTCGCCCCGGGAGGTTCCCAGAATCTGGGAACTTCGACCGCCCCTCGAGCGACTAAGCCCCTGTGCGCACGCGCGATCGGCGATCGGGTGGCGTGCTGGGTGTCGGCTGCTGGCGGGTCACCGCGCGCCGAGAAGGTCCAAGTCCTTTCGCGCCGTGGGTCGACCCAGACAGCAAGGGGTGTCGTACCCCTCGCGCTCTCGGTCGACCCAGGCTGCAAGGGGTGTCGTACCCCTCGCGCTCTCG
>JAGQRJ010000695.1 GCA_020425635.1 Planctomycetota bacterium
CTAGAACGACTTCGACCACAGCAGGAGGAAGCTCGTGCCCTCCTGGCCGGAGCGCAGGTTCCCGGTGACGGTGTAGCCGACCTCGAACGCGATCAGCGACTCCCAGAGGAAGCCGGTCGTGAGCCCCGCGCCGAAGGCATAGTCCTGCTTGCGCTTGAAGCGCAAGGCTCCGCTGCCGCCGCTGTTGCGCAGGGTGGGGACCTTGCCCAGGCCCCAGGAGGCTCGGAGGTGGGTGAACGCGAAGAAGGAGAGCTCGTAGCGGTATTCGACCGTGGCGACCGCGAAGTCCATGAGGGGGAAGTCGTCGAAGGTCGCCCCGGGGAAGGGCGGGCGCGCGAGGTCCCCTGACTCGCTCGGGATCGGGCCGCCGAAGATCTGGAAGGCCGAGTAGCGGTCGAGGGTTCCGGTCGGCGCCCAGCCGAAGTGGAACTGTCCCATCAGGCGGTGGCGGGTGGAGAGCCCGGGCACGGGGAGCACGACCACCGCGTAGCCCTGGAGCTTGAGCGCGTCGCGGGTCTTGCCTGCGTCGAACGCGACGAGCCCGTCGCGGCCGTAGTCGCGCCAGCGGTCGCGCCGGCTCCAGGACAGGTCGACGCCGCAGGCGACGCCCGAGTGGGGGAGCTCGAGGAGGTTGCGCTGCAGCGCGTCGAGGCGGATCCGCGCGCGAAAGCCGTGGACGTAGGTGTCCGTCGCGACGATGCCGATCCCCTTGGGGGCGTCTTCCCCGCGTTGGTGATACTCGTACCAGCCTTCGTAGGTCAGCCCCACGTTGAACGCGTTCTCGAACCCACCCGGCTGCACGGGGAGGCTGATCCCAGCGCCCAGGCCGCCGCCGGCCGTGCCCCAGATCCGCTTGAGCTCCGCGGGGGCTTTGCCGTCGACGAGGAGCACGCGCTGCACCGGGATCGTGTCGTTGCGGAGCTCGGCCAAGAGCTCCCACACGCCGAAGGTCTCGGCGTAGTTGAAGGTGTTGACCAACCCACTCGCGACCAGGCGATAGCGCCGGCCGGGGTAGATGCCGCGCGAGAACAAGGCCAGGATCGGGACGCTCGTGGTCCCGCCGACCGAGGGCGCGAAGGCGCCCCCACCGAGGGTCAGGGCGGTGGTGTTCGAGCGGTCCCGACGCTCGACGACGACGCGCTCCCCGAACAGCTCGGTCTCGTAGCGTTCGCCAGCGAGCGGGGTGCGGTAGTCGTCCGTCGCCGGTGCGAGGCGCAGGTCGACCGGGACGTCCAGGGGCAAGTCGAGGGACAGCTCCTGCCCCCGGGCCTGGGCCAAGGCCCCCAGGGTCGCGACCAGCAGCGCCGCGCCGCAGCGGGAGTAGGGGGCGCGCGACGGCGTGCTTGCCCGAGCGCCCAAGCGGCGGCCTAGCTCAAGCGGCGGTGGGTGCCGCCGGTCTTCTCGATGTCGATCCCCTGCTCGAGCATGCGCTGCCGGTAGGCCGTGTAGCCCCCTTCGAAGAAGTGCGCGTTGCCCTCGCCGTCGAGGTGCAAGACGTGGGTGGCCTGGCGATCGAGGAAGAAGCGATCGTGGCTGATCACGAACACGCAGCCGGGGAAGGTCTCGAGGGCCTCTTCGAGGACCTGCATCGTCGAGAGGTCGAGGTCGTTGGTCGGCTCGTCGAGGAGCAGCACGTTCCCGCCGGACTTGAGCGTCTTGGCCAGCTGCACGCGGTTGCGCTGACCGCCCGAGAGCTTGCCGACCAGCTGCTGCTGGTCCGCGCCGCGGAAGTTGAACAGGCTGACGTAGGCGCGCGCGTTCATGCGGCGTGGGCCGAGCACGACCTCGTCGTTGCCCTCGGAGATCTCCTCGTAGACCGACTTCTCGTTGTCGAGGTCCGCGCGACTCTGGTCGACGTAGCACAGCTCGACGGTCTTCCCCAGGTCGAGCGAGCCGCTGTCGGGGGTCTCCTGACCCACGATCATGCGGAACAGCGTGGTCTTCCCCGCTCCGTTGGGCCCGAGGATCCCCACGAAGGCCCCCGGCGGGACCTCGAAGCTGAGGTCGGTGAACAGGGGCTTCTCGTAGGCCTTGCTCAGGCCGTTGACCTTGAGCACGTCCTGGCCGAGGCGGTTCCCCACCGGGATCGTGAGCGAGATCGAGCCCTCGCGCTCGTCGCTGACCTGCGCCTGCAGGTCCTCGAAGCGCCCGATCCGCGCGCGGTTCTTCGCCTGCCGCCCCTTGGGGCTGGTGCGGATCCACTCCAGCTCACGATTCAGCCGCCGCTTGCGCGCGGCCTCCTGCTTCTCGTCGTCGCGCAGGCGCGAGGCCTTCTGCCCGAGGAAGGTCGAGTAGTTGCCCTCGTAGGGGAAGGCCTTGCCCCCGTCGAGCTCGAGCATCCAGCCCGCGACGTTGTCGAGGAAGTAGCGGTCGTGGGTGATCGCGATCACCGTGCCCTTGTAGGCGGCCAGGTGCCGCTCCAGCCAGTGCACCGTGTCTGCGTCGAGGTGGTTGGTGGGCTCGTCGAGGAGCAGCAAGTCGGGCTCGGCGAGCAGCGTCTTGCAGAGCGCGACTCGACGCTTCTCCCCGCCCGAGAGCTTGCTCACGTCCGCGTCGCCGGGAGGGGTGGCGAGCGCGTGCATGGCCTGCTCGACCTTGCGCTCGAGCTCCCAGGCGCCCTTGGCCTCGATCTGGTCCTGGACCTTCTCGAGCTTGGCCATGATCTCGTCCATGGCGTCGAAGTCGGTGGCCATGCGCTCGTTGAGCGCGTCGAACTCCTGGAGCAGGGCCACGGTGTCCGCGACCCCGAGCATGACGTTGCCCTTCACGTCGAGGCTCGGGTCGAGCTCCGGCTCCTGGGGCACGTAGCCGACCTTGATCCCCTCCTTCGACCAGGCCTCACCCTCGAAGTCCTTATCGACGCCGGCCATGATCCGCAGCAGGGTGCTCTTGCCCGAGCCGTTGCGCCCGATCACGCCGATCTTGGCGCCGTGGAGGAAGGCGAGGGTGATCCCGTCCAGGACGGGCTTTTGGTTGTAGGACTTGCGCAGCTTGCGCACCGAGAAAATAAAATCGCTCATGCCGGCGTTTTAGCATGGGCGGACGCGCGGCGGACCGGCGGTTCGGGCTCTGGGGACGAAGGGGTGCAATGGGCTGGCGAACCGTGGTCGACGCATACGACGTGCTGCGGCACGTGCGCAGCCCGCTGGAGCTGCTCAAGGCGGCGTTGCCAGGTCGCTGGCTGAGGGTCCACGTGCTGAACGCTCAGCCCGCCGCCGGACCCGCGCCAGCGGCGACCGAGGTCGCCGTGGCCCTGCGCCGGCTGAAGAACCGCCTCAGCGGCGAGGCCCTCGACGCCGCGGGGCGCGTCGACTACGCGGCCCTCGCCGGGGGCGAGCACGAGCAGGCGCTGCGGGCCGCCGCGGCCCAGCTGCACGCGGTCGAGCCCAGCGCGCTCTCGAGCGACGAGGAGCGGATCGCGTTTTGGCTCAACACCTACAACGTGCTCGCGATCCATGGCGTGATCGCGCGCGGGATCACGCGCTCGGTGATGCAGATCCCGACCTTCTTCGCGACCACGGCCTACCGGGTGGGTCCCCACGTGTTCACCCTCGACCAGATCGAGAACGGGGTGCTGCGCCGCAACGCAGGGCACCCGGCGAGCGGCCGCGCGCCGTTTGCCCCGGGCGACCCGCGCCTGGCCTACGCCCCACGGCGGCTCGAGCCGCGGATCCACATGGCCCTGGTGTGCGCCTCCGCGAGCTGTCCCCCGGTCGCGTTCTTCACCCCCGAGGGCCTCGAAGACGAGCTGTCGCGGGCGACCGCGGGCTACCTGCAGGCGGAGGTTCGGGTCGGGGCCGCGGAGCTCGAGCTGCCGCTCGTGTTTCGCTATTACCCCGAAGACTTCGGCGACCTGCGCGCCTTCCTCCTCGAGCACGCGCCGCCTGCCTTGCGCGACGAGCTCCGGGGGGCTTCAGACGCGAGGGTCCTCTTTCGCCGCTACGACTGGAGCCTGAACCACGTTTAGCCCGCCCCGCTCACGCCGAGCTGGCTATTGGCCCTGGATCGCCTCGACGAACTGACCCGATTCGTCGAAGAACAGGGTGACGGTCGGTCCGTTGACGGGGTAGGACCGCCCCTGCACGAGCAGCTTGCCTTGCTTGAACGTGACGTTCAGGCGGTTCCAGCGCAGGTGGGTCGAGTCGCCGGTACACCACAGGCGGAACTCGAAGTCGGGGCCGCTGTTGTTCATGTCGACCCCGGCCGACTCGGGCGCGGGGTTGACGTTGATCTGGTAGTTGCCCCAGGCGTAGCGATCGGAGCCCTGCATGGCCAGGCGCACCTGCCCGACCGAGAGGATCCCGTAGCCCTCCTCGGGCTGCATGTAGGCGTCGACCACGGTGTCCACGGGGACCGGCCCGGGCGGGACGTAGCCCGAGGACAAGGGCAGCTGCGCCAGGGCCTGGCGGAGCGCTCCCTGGCTCATGGGGCTGCTCTGGTAGACCACGGTCACGATCGCCGCCAGGCAGGCGCAAGCCCACACCCCTCCGAGGAAGAGCAAGAAGACCGTGGGGCCGCTGCGGCGCTCGGGGGGCGCGTCGGCGACCGCGTAGCCCACGGCCGCGGCGGCCCCGGCCGCGGTCGAGGCGGAGGTCACCGCCGCGATCTTGGTCGCCTGCCCGCGGACGGGCGGAGCGGGAGCCGCGGCCTCGGGGGCGCTCTGGGCCGTCTCCTGGGACGCACGGCACTGCTCGCAGAGAGGCTCCTCGCAGAAGGCGCCGCACTCGTGGCAGCGATTGTGTTCGATCAGCGGCGACCCGGCGTCCGTAGGCTCGGCGCTGGAAGCCTCCTCAGGGGTGTCGGTCATGCGGCCTCGCTCATGCCTTGGGTTCGGGCGGTCGCCCGCGTGCTGCGTCCCCTCACGTGGAGCCCCCGGGCGCGGCGACCCGGGAGGTCTCGGCCCCGGGGGTGTGGGGGTCGACGTTCTCGAACCAGCCGAAGAACTCGTGGAGCTTGGCCCGGCGGCGCTCGCTCATGTAGTCGAAGTTGGCGCCGCGGTCGATCACCTCCCAGAAGTCCTTGGAGCGCACCGCGACCAGCTCGTCCCGGATCGAAGCCAGGCGCCCGGGGCGCTCCTGCTCCATGTCGACGTAGATCTTGCGGGCGCTGTCTTCGTCCTTGGCGATGAGGAAGTAGGTCGCGAGGCGTGCCTGGGCCTTGCGGACGCCGCGGAGCGTCGTCTCCTGGGCCTCGGTCTCGGCCTCCTTGTCGAGCTCGAGCAGCTCGTCGAGGAGCTGGGCGTAGCAGGGCATGCGCGCGCGGTGGGCCGCCTCGCAGAGGGTCGCGAGGTCGTAGGCGGTGGTCTCGGTGACGAAGCCGAGGCCCTGGGCATGCGCCACCTGGCCGTAGTAGCGGAAGTAGGAGGCGATCTCGGGGACGAGCTTCTCCTTGCCGGCGCGGATCGCGGCCTCGACCAGGAGGCGATACTGGTGAAGCACGTTGTAGGCGGTGCGGACCTCGCCGCGGTTGATCGTGGCGCGGAGGTAGGTGTTGAAGAACTTGACCACGAGCCCGATGGCCATGCTCTCCGAGTCGAGGGCCACTTCGCCGAGGGAGCGGGTGTTGATCCCGATCAGGTAGTTCATGTCGGGGTTGGTGCCGAGGGCCTCGTTGTAGATCGTCTGGTACTTGCGGAGCACGGTCCACTCGACCCAGCGCTGCTTCAGCACCAGGTCGCGCACGGCCTCTGCGCTGAGCGACTGGAAGTCGGGGTTCTCGTTGAGCTGTCCGCCCACGTCGAACCAGTCCAGGGGGAGGTCGCTCTTGGCCCGGGTGTAGCGCACGGCGAGCACCCGCAGGGCGTCGACGGCCCGGCAGGAGATGATCTTGTCTTGCTGCGAGGTGGCGGTCAGCGCGATGTCCGCGAGCTGCTCGATCGAGGTGAGCATCAGCTCTTGCGCCTGTTCGATCCGCTCCGGGCGCAGCTTCTCGGTCGCGTTGAACGCCTTGACCTGGATCCGGATCACGATCTTCTCGGGGTCGAGGAAGTCGAACACGTAGATGAAGTAGGGGAACATCAAGAGCAGGCTCGCCGTGACCAGGATCACCGCGGCGGCCACCGAGACCCGGGGGACGAAGCCGTTGCCGACCGCGAGGCTGACCCACAGCGCGAGCACGCAGGTCACGGTGAAGAACCCGAACACGACGAAGTTCGTCTTCTCGCGGAAGAACAGCTCGGTGACCCGAGGCGTGTAGCGGGTCGCGGCGAGCTGGACCACGATCGCCACCACGGTGGTCACGATCCCCAGCACCGCGACCACGGTCTGGGTCAGGTTGCCGAGGGCGTTCTGCAGCGTCTCGAGGTCGTAGTGAAAGAGCAGGTCCAAGGGGCCCAGGTCGGCGAGGTGCGGGGGGCGGTTGGAGTACCAGTCGATCAGGAACACACCGAAGAGCACCAGCGCCGTGAGCGAGGAGAGCGCGAACACCGGAACGAGCCACACCTGGCGCAGCTGCCGCCAGGGGGTCTGGTGCGAGCGGTGGTCGGCGACGCGCACCTGCTCGGCCCTCAGGATTTGAGAGCGACTCACCGGCTGCCCTCCTGCTGTTCGCGGGTCAGGGTTCGGGTCCACCAGCGCAGCGCGCGCTCGACGCAGGCTTCACGTTCAGCGGCGCTCATGCGCGGCTTGATTCCGAAGTCGACCTCCGCGTAGGTCTGCAGCGCCGCGAGCTGCGCGTCTCGCACCCACGCCGCGCGCTCCTTCGCCAGCGCCTGGGCGAGGCCGTCGCGGACCGCGGGCAGGGGGAGGCTCATGGCCTCCTGGGCCGTGCGCCAGCGCAGCGACGGGTTGTCCGCGCCGAGGTCGGCGAGCAGGCCCTCGAGGCTCCCGTCGGGGTGGGTGCGCTTCCACCACCACACCGCGAACTCTCGCTGGGTGACGCGCGGGTCGCGCTCTGGGTCGTAGACGAGCTGCTGCCCCGCGATCTCCTCCAGCCGCGCGCCCGCGGCGCCGCGGACCGCGGGGTCGCGGTCGCCGAGGGCGTCGACGAGGTGGGGCACGAGCTGGGCGTGGGTCAGGCGCTCGAACACGTCCTTGGCCGGAGCGTAGCCCGGGGACTCGGGGTCCGCGCCGCAGCGCAGCAGGCGCGCCACGGCGACGGGGTCGAGCTCGTCGGGCTGGGTTCCGTCGGGGAGCAGCCAGCTCGAGCTCTCCTTGCGGATCTGCGCGTCTTCGTCCACGAGGGCGCGCGAGAGGATCGCTGCCCGGCCCGGGGCGAAGGGCGCGCGCGCAAGCGCGGTGAACGCGTTGTGCCGAACGTGCGGCTCGTCGCGCAGGGTCAGCGAGTTGATCGCCGCGACCTGCCCGGCGTCGAGGGCGCCTTGCTTGGCGCCTTCGATCAAGTACGTCGCCCAGGAGGGCGCGCTGTAGTGCTGCTCGATCTGACGGATCTGGTCGACGGGGTCGACCATGAACCGGCACAGCGTCTCGACGGTGAGCGAGCCGCCGCGGTAGGCGTATTGGATCGCGATGTCCGACACGTGGAGCCGAGCCAGGTCGTCCTTGAGCTTGGCCCCTTCCTCGAGGCCCGCGGCCGGGATCGCGAGCACGTCGCCCCGCGCGGCGACCTGCAGCAGGCGCTCCGCGGCGGCTCGCTGGATCTCGCGCACCGGGTCACCGAGCCGCGCGCCGAGGGCTTGGTAGACCTCGCGTCCGCTCTGGCGCGGGTCGGCCAGGGCGAGGGTCGCCTGGCGCCGGAGCTCGTCGTTCTCGAGCCCGGAGGCCAGGGTCAGGATCTTGAGCGCGGGGCCCGTGGAGGCGCCGAGGTCGCCGAGCCCGCTGAGGATCGCGAGCTGAACCTCTGCCGACTCCCGGGCGTAGCGCTCGGCGAGGCCCTCGATCGAGCCGGC
>JAGQRJ010000696.1 GCA_020425635.1 Planctomycetota bacterium
GCGCCTCGTGCTCCTCCTCCCGCGCCGGCGCCCCCAGGGTCGTCGCGTCGCGCACGCGGTGGCCGAGGGCGGCGTCTTGCCCGTGCAGCGTGACCTCGGGCAGCGGCAGCTCGGGCGCGCGCTCCGGCGCCCCCGGGCAGCCCGTGAGGTAGCCGGCGGCGCCCGCCGCCGCCAGCCGCAGCACGTCGCGGCGGCGCAGCAGGTGTCCGTGGAGGGGGTCCACGTCCGCGCCCGCTACTTGGCGGGGGCGAGGTGCACCACGCCGTCCTGCACCGACCAGCTCGCGCCGACCTGCTCGGCGAGCAGGGTCAAGAAGGTGGGCAGGGGGACCGCGCTCAGACTCAGGTTCACCGGGGCGTCGAGGAGCGCGTCGTCGACCGTGCACTGCACGCCGAACAGCGCCTGGAGGAACTCGGCCACGTCGCTGAGCGCGGTGTCGGGGAAGTTCGCCTCGAGCGTGCGCGCGCCGTGCTTCTCGAGCCAGGCGGCGTCGAGCTTGGGGCGGTGGGGCGCCTTGGCGGTGGCCGGGTGGACGTGGACCACGAGGTCGTCGACCAGCGACCAGGTGAGCTTGGGCTTCACCGAGCTCCCGATCAGGTCGAGGGTCGCCTTGACGCTCAGGTCCTGCACGGAGAGGGACAGCTCGGCGTCGGCGGGGCAGCTCGGCCCGAGCACGACGTTGAGCTTCGTCGTCTGAGCGACCAGCGCGAGGAGCTCGGAGAGGGGCTGGTCCATGACGTCCAGGTTCAGCGTCTCCTCCCGCAGCCGATCCATGACCGACTTGGCCGCGGCGGGCTTGCTCGTGGGCTGGCTGTCCTGGGACAGCGCGACGCCCACGGCGATCAGGGCGAGCAGCGAGACGGTGCGGAACATGAGGCCTCCCGGGCTGGAGCGAGCATACCTGGCCCCTGAGCAGGGGTCAGGCCAGGGCGCGCAGCAGCTCGTTCAGGTCCGCGAACACGTGGGGCGTGATCCCGTCGAAGGCGCGGGCGGTGGTGTGCGCGGGGTCGGGCACCGCCCAGCAGGTCATGCCCGCGGCGCGCGCGGCGCGGGCGCCCGTGGGGCTGTCTTCGAGGGCCAGGCAGCGGGTCGGGTCGACGCCCAGGCGCTCGGCGGCGAGGAGGTAGACGTCCGGGGCGGGCTTGCCGCGGGGGACCTCCTCGGCGGAGCAGCGGATCGGGAACACCTCGCCCCAGCCCATGGCCGCGAGGGTGGCCTGGATCAGGCTCAAGTGCGAGCTGGAGGCGATCGCCCGGGGAAGCGCGCGCTCGCCCACGAAGGCCAGGACCTCCCGCGCGCCGGGCTGCGCGCGCACGCGCTCGGGGATCAGGCGCAGCATGCCGTCGAGGAGCTCGCGCTGAAGCTGCTCGGGGGGCGCCGCGAGCCCGTAGTGCGCGCGCGTGGCCTGGGCCCACTCGAGGATCCCGACCCCCGTGATCTGCTGGTGGAACGCGGCGTCGGCCGCCACGCCGTGGCCCTCGACCACCGCGTGCTCGGCGGTCTGCCACACCGGCTCGGAGTCGACGAGCAGCCCGTCCATGTCGAACACGATCGCGTCGAAGGCGTGCATGCACCCCCCTTGGGGGCGAGAAGATACCCAAGGCGGGGCCGAATCCGAGGCCGAGTCCGAGTCCGAGGCCGACGCCGAGACCGACACCGACACCGAGACCGAGTCCGAGGCCGAGACCGACGCCGACGCCGAGACCGACGCCGACGCCGACGCCGAGGCCGAGACCGACGCCGACGCCGACGCCGAGGCCGAGACCGACGCCGAGACCGACGCCGAGGCCGAGGCCGACGCCGACGCCGACACCGACACCGACTCCGACACCGCCACCCACACCCAGACCGACACACAGACGCCGAGCGCCCCAGACAGCCACAGACACCCACACACAGCCCC
>JAGQRJ010000105.1 GCA_020425635.1 Planctomycetota bacterium
CCGGCGCCTCCGGGGGCTCGCAGCTCGCGCGCTCGCTGGCGCTGGTCGGCGCCTCCGCGCCCATGCTCGAGCTCGGGCGGCGGATCGGGGCCCTCGCGCGCGCCGACAGCACGGTCTTGATCCGGGGCGAGAGCGGCACCGGCAAGGAGCTGGTCGCGCGCGCGATCCACGGGCGCAGCGCGCGGCGCGAGGGGCCCTTCGTCGCCGTCTCCTGCGCCGCGCTCCCCGACTCGCTGATCGAGGCCGAGCTGTTCGGCCACGAGAAGGGCGCGTTCACCGGCGCGCACCAGGACCGCGCCGGGCGGGTCGAGCGCGCCCAGGGGGGCGTGCTCTTCCTCGACGAGGTCGGCGAGCTCTCGCCCCTCGCCCAGGGCAAGCTGCTGCGCTTCCTCGAGGAGCGGCGCTTCGAGCGGGTCGGCGCGGGGCGGGGCGCGACGCGCGAGGCCGACGTGCGCGTGCTCGCCGCGACCCACGTCTCGCTCGAGCGCGCGGTGGCCCTCGGCGACTTCCGCGAGGACCTCTACTACCGCCTGAACGTGGTCGAGCTCGCGCTCCCCGCGCTGCGCGAGCGCCTGGAGGACCTCCCGCTGCTGGTCGAGCACTTCCTCGCGGGGGCCTCGGCCACACCGCGGGTGAGCCCCGAGGTGCTCGCGGCGTTGCTGGCGCGCCCCTGGCCGGGCAACGTGCGCCAGCTGCGCAACGCGATCGAGGCGGCGCTCGTCGCCCTCGGCGACGGCCCCGAGCTGCGGGTCGAGCACTTGCCCCCCGAGCCCACCCAGGAGGCGGCCCAGGGCGTGGGCGCCGCGGTCAGCGCAGCGGTCCGCGCGGCGAGCGAGGCGGCGACCCCTCCCGTGGAGCTCTACGCCACCCTGCGCGCCGAGTTCGAGCGCAGCCTGATCGCGGCGGCCCTCGCCGCGAGCGGCGGGAACCAGGTGGCGGCGACGCAGCTCCTGAGCATGAACCGCGCCACCTTCCGCCGCAAAATGGCGGCCTACGAGCTCGGCGGACCGGGGACGTGAGTGGATGGTTTTGAGCCAGGGCTGACGCGTTCGCGTCCACTCGGGCGCCTCCGCTGCGCTCAACCCCTGCGCGCTCGGAGGAGCTCCCGGGCCCCCGACGTGCGTTGGGGCCGTGGACGCTCCCTGTGAGGACCCCCATGCGCTCGACGCGACTCGCCCTCTTGCTGCTGATCGGCGGCGTGGCCGCCGCCCAGGACCCCCAGCCCGCCCCGGTCGACAGCGCCACGCTCGCGCCGGCGGAGAGCCGGGATCCCGTGCTCTCGGTGGTGGTCGGCCCGACCCGCGGGCCGCGGGTGGCGGTCGACGTCCCCGCCGCGGTCAGCGTGATCGACGAGCAGAGCCTTCGCCTCGAGGAGCCGGCCTCCTCGTTCCCCTCGCTCCTGCAGCGCACCCCCGGTGTCAGCGCGCAGGAGACCTCGCCCGGGCAGGGCTCGCCCTTCGTGCGCGGGCTCACCGGCTACCGCGTGCTGACCCTGATCGACGGGGTGCGGGTCAACGGGAGCTTCTTCCGCGACGGGCCGAACCAATACCTGGCTGGGATCGACCCGCTCATGATCGGACGGGTCGAGGTGATCCGCAGCCAGGGCTCGACGCTCTACGGGAGCGACGCCCTGGGCGGCGTGCTCGGGGTCTACACCCGCGACCCCCAGCGCCCCGCCGACGTCGACCCCGAGAGCTGGTGGGCCCGCCCGGGGAGCTACGTGCGGGTGGCCGTGCCCCTGCGCGAGGGGGCGGAGCTGCAGGTCACGCCGCGGATCGAGGTCGAGGGCGGCCGGGGTCCGGTGTCGGTGATCGGCGGCTGGGACTACGTGCACTTCGGCGACCTCGAGACCGGCGAGCACCGCAAGACCGCGCGCAACACCGCCTACTCCCAGACCAACGGCGACCTGAAGCTGATCTACGAGCTCGACGAGCGAGACCGGCTGACCTTCGCCTTCCAGCGCAGCGACCAGCGCGACGTGCCCCGGACCCACTCCACGATCTTCGGCGAGAGCTACCGCGGCACGACCGTCGGCTCCGACCTCCGCCGGGACCTCGACCAGAGCCGGCAGCTCGTCTACTTCCAGGCCGAGACCACCGACCGCGGGCCCTTCGCCCGGGTCAAGGCCAACGCCTCGGTGCAGCGCCACTACGAGCAGCAGACCCGGATCCGCGGCAACGGCGGGCGCACGCGCACCGGGTTCGAGGTGTGGTCGCTGGGGGCCTTCCTCGAGGCCGAGAGCGACCTCCCGCTGCCGGTCGACACGACGCTGAGCTACGGGCTCGACTACTACCACGACTTCATCGACAGCTTCGAGACCGACCGCGGCACGCGGCGCCCCCGGGGCGCGCTGGCCGACGACGCCGACTACGACCTGTTCGGGGTCTACACCCGGCTCGAGGTGCACCTCAGCCGGGTCGACCTGTTCGCGGGCACCCGCTACTCGCTGGCCCGGATCGTGGCCCGCGACGTCGACCCCGACCCGACCGACGCCTTCCCCTTCGGGCGGCTGGTCCGCACCTACGACTCGGTCGTGGGCTCGGGCGGCGTGGTGCTCAAGCTCGTCGACGATCCGGGCGGGCTGCTGCGGCACTTGAACCTGGTGGGCTCGGTCAACCAGGGCTTCCGCGCCCCAAACGTCTCCGACACGACGAACTTCCAGCCCGTGCAGTCGACGAGCTTCGACTCGCCGAACCCGAACCTCGACCCCGAGCGCAGCCTGACCCTCGAGCTCGGGCTCAAGTGGGAGGCGCGGCACATGAAGCTCAACGCGCTCAGCGGGCAGGCGTTCTACAGCTACACCTTCCTCGACGAGTTCATGACCCGCGTGCCCACCGGCAACACGGTGCAGGGCTTGACGGAGTTCGTGCGGCAGAACGTGTCGGACGGGTCGATCCAAACCCTCGACGGCGAGCTCGAGCTGAACCCCTTCGTGCTCGTGCACGCCCTCGGCGGCGGCGACCCGGGCGAGACGCCCGGGGCGCTGCACGGGATCTCGCTGCGCGCCCGCGGGACCTGGACCCGGGGCTACCTCGACGCCTTCGTCGGCGGGCGGCCGACCAAGCGCCACCTCAGCCGCGCGAACCCCGCGCGCATGCAGCTCGCGCTGCGCTGGACCGAGCCCACGGAGTCCATGTTCTGGGGCGAGGTCGAGCTCGACCTGGTGCGCAAGCAGACTCGGCTCGCCCCTGGCGACGTGGGCGACACCCAACGGATCCCCCCGGGCGGGACCCCGGGCTACGCGCTCTGGCACCTGCGCCTCGGCGCGAACTTGCTCGACGAGCGCCTGCGCGCCTCGGTCGGCCTCGAGAACGTGTTCGACCAGGACTACCGGATCCACGGCTCGGGCACCAACGGCCCCGGGCGGCGCCTGGTGTTCGCGGTCCAGCTGCGCTGGTAGCGCTGCTACCCTGTCCGCAGGGAGGGGACGTTTGACCGACCCGCGGCACCTCGAGCTCTACAAGAAGCTGTTCCTCGACGCGCTCCTCGACGACGGCGTGGTCACCGAGTCGGAGGAGGCCTCGCTGGCCGACTTCGCCAAGGCCGTGGGGCTCGCCGACGACGCCGTCCGCCGTTTGCGCGCGGAGGTCGTCGCCGAGCCCGCCGTGGCGGCCCAGCTGCGCGCGCTGCAGCAGGGGGCTGGCGACGAGCCGCCCGAGGGCCCGCCCGACGAGGCGGACCCGGACTTCGCCGCGCCCGACGGGCCGGGCTGGGAGTCGGACGAACTCCAGCGCCCCGACTTCTCCGAGCCCGACGGCGCCCTCAGCGCGCGACGCTCGCGGCTGCGGGCCCTGCGGGAGCTCGCCCGGGAGGTCGGCTGTCGGGTCGACGAGCGCGACGCCTCCTGCCGGGTGGTCACCTGCGACGCCGAGGACCCCGAGGTGCAAGCGCGCCTGCGGCAGGCGGCCGGCGAGCTCGAGCTCGAGTTCCGCCCGCTCTCCACGGGGCCCGGGGGGCTCGCGGCGGTGTGGCCCGAGGCGGGGCGGAACCTGCTCCGCGAGGTCAAGGCCAGCGCCGGGTGGCGGCTCGCGTTCGTGCCGAGCTACGTGACCCCAGACCGCAGGCTCGAGCGGGTGAGCCACAAGCAGGGCTGGCTCTACTTCCGCGCCGACGAGCACCAGGGGGTCTACGTGCGCTTCGGCAGCAAGCGCGGCGCCCAGGTCTCGGTGTTCGTCGGGTTCGGCTCCGAGGAGTTCGACGACCCCCGCTGCGCCGAGGCGCGCGCCGTGATCGCGGGCGCCTGCGATCGCTCCCTGGGCGAGGGCTGGCGGCTCGAGGAGGCAGACGGCCGCCTGGAGGCCAAGCGCGTGCTGTCGTGCGAGGACATGACCGACCCCGCTGTGGCCCTGAGCGTCGCCGACGCCCTCGCGCGGCTCGCGGGCTACGTCGCCCAGCACGTCGACGGCGCCACGCCTCGCCCGTGAGCCGGGCGCTCGGTCCCCCGCCGCGCCTCGCTACTCGGCGCGCTCGTGGCGGTAGTAGACCTCGAGGGTCAGGGCGTTGATCGCGGTGGCGAAGACCCGGCCGCCGCTCAGGCACCACTCGCCGACGGGGTCCCAGGAGCCGTCTTCGCAGCCGCCGGTGCGCTGGTTGGGGAGCAGCGCCTCCTGGAGGGCGGCGTTCCAGGCCTGCCACCGGGCGCCGCCGACCTGGAACAGGGCGTTGCTGGCGTAGTACCAGTAGTAGAAGTTCACCCGCCGCGTGCCCTCGCCAGGGGCCCACTGGGGCGGGCTCGCGGCGAGGGCCTGGGCGCCCTTGCGGAGGGCGCCCTCCGCGGCGCGCTCGCCGCAGGCGATCCGGCAGAGCACCGACACCGCGGTCATGCTGGGGACTTCGTCGTACTGGCCCTCGGTCGCGGGGAGGTAGGACGAGCCCCCGCCGGGCGACTCGTAGCCGACCCGTCCCTCCGAGTCGGTCGCCCGCAGGAACCAGGCGCGCGCGCCCTCGAAGGCCGCGTCGGGGACCTGGAGCTCGGCCACCTTGGCGGCCTTGAGGGCGAGGACCATCCAGCCGGTGACCGAGGTGTCGTTTCGCCCGCTCTTCACGCCGTACTTCCAGGCGAGGCCGGGGTTCTGCGCCGCGAGGCAGAACTCGACGGCCTTCTCTGCGTAGCGCTTGAGGGTGAAGTCCCGGGTGATCGCGTAGGCCTCGCACAGGACCAAGGTCGCGAGCGCGTGGTGGTAGGTGCTCTCCCCGTGGCTGGGGTCGAAGCCCACGGAGCCGTCTGCCCGCTGCTGCTGCTTGAGCCACCTGAGGCCTTGGTTCACCGTGCGCTTGAAGGGGCCGAACCTGTGGGAGTGGCCGTTGCCGAGGAAGGCCAGCAGCGCGAGGGAGGTCACGCCTACGTCGAGGCGAGCGTCTCCGGCGTTGGTCCCCGCGCCGTCGCAAGTCCCCTGAGAGCAATTCGCGCTCCAGCCGTCGCTGTCCCAGCTCCCGTTGGGCGACTGGTGGCGCTTGAGCCAACCCAGCGCGGCGGTGACCGCGTGTTCGGTGGCCGGGGACCCTCCCTCCCGGGCCAGGGAGCCCTTGCCGAAGCGCTGGGCGTAGGAGCCCGCGGCGCCGCCCCCCACGCCGTAGGCGTCGACGACCGAGTCCGAGTCGAGGGTCGTGTCGGAGAGGTCGACGCCCCGGGGGGGGTCGGCGGTGACCTCGACCTCCTCTTCGAGGATGATGATCGGCTTCTCGACCGGGGTGTCTGCGTCGATCCGAGGGGTCCGCCCCAGGTCCTCGTCGTACTCCTCCTCCGCCAGGATCGTGGGCTGCACCTCGAGCGAGCCCGAGGCTTGGGCGAGGTCGACCTGGACGTCGCCCAGCTTGGTGGCGAAGGTCACCCGGTAGAGCCGCAGGGTCATGCACACGTCGAGCACGCCGCACACCTGGCTCCAGGGCGCCGTCGCCGCGGCGTGGATCCGCACCCCCGCCTGGGGCAGGAGCCCCTCGGCCGGGAGGCCGGCCAGCTCGAGCTGGAGGGCGCTCCTGAGCGCGCGGGTCCAGTCCGCGCCGGGGCGCTCTTCGGGCAGCCGGTCGTAGGGGACCTCCGGGGCCGCGAGGGTCACCGCCAGCCCCCGGGAGAGCGCCACGCCGAGGGCCGCGATCGGGTAGCACGCGGGCACCTTGGCGCGCGCGTCGACGATCACGGGCAGGCCGCTCGGGTTCCCGCCCGTGTAGCTGCGGGCCTCGCGCTCGAGCAGCGCGCCGAGCGCGTCCCAGCCCTCCAGCACCCGGTCGCCGACCTTGAGCTGGACCCGGTCGTCGGGGGCCGCCGCGCCTTGCCTCGGTCGGCCGCTGGGGTCGACGACGAGGAGCTTGATCCGGACCTCGTTGAGGTCGATCGTCGGCGTGCCGTTGGCGAGCCTGCCGTTGCGGGGCAGCTCGAAGCCTCGCCACTCGGCGTCGCGCTCGGTGCCCACGAGGGAGGGCGGCCGGCTGACGGGGACGTGGACCGTGAGGCGCGTGAGGGTCTGGCTGGCGTCGGGGAACCCGCTGACCAGCCCGGTCAGGTCGGGCAGGGCGGAGTCTCCCCCCGCGAGCTCGCCGCAGGGCAGGTCGAGGGCGGGGCGCACGCCGACCACGGCCCCGGGCGCTGGGTCGGCGTGGAACCGCGTCCAGGTTCCGTCGGCGCCCAGGCGGCTGAAGATGTCGAGCTCGGGCAGCGTGAGCTCGACCACCCGCCAGGCCCCGTCCCTGTGCTCGGCCTTGAACCCCAGCTCGCCGCGCCAGGTGTCGGCGACCTCGAAGGCCACGCTCCCCTGGGCGGTCCCCGGGTCCGAGTCGACGAGGGTCAGCGAGCGAAGGTCTTCGGCCTGGACGAAGCTCGCCCACCCCGCGTCCTTGCTGCGGGTGAAGAGCTCCACGACGGCCGCCGGGGTGAGGGTCGTCCCCTGGGCCAGCCACTCGAAGCCCTTGGTGTCCGGCCGCAGGAGCCCGCGCCGGGCGTTGAGGAACTGAACGGTCACCGAGCGTTCGGCGAAGGACTCGGGCGTGGGCGGCACGGGCGCCGAGGCCACGCGCTCGAGCTCCTCGAGGGGCATGCTCGCCGCCTCGGGGATCAGCGCCCGCGCCTGGGCGAGGTCGAAGGCAGGGGTCGCCTGCGCCTGGGGGTCGGGGCTCTGGGGGCAGCCCGCCAGGATCAAGAGCGAACACGCGAGGACCCACCGCATAGCAACCTCCCAGCTGCGCCGTCAGTCTACAGGCTCGCGCCCCCGCGGGTGGCGGCCTCGCCGGCTGGGCGAGGCGCCTCCTCGAGCGCTGAGCTCCTGCTACGCCGCGAGCCCGACCAGGGACTCCGCCAGGGCGTCGAGGCGGTCGCGATACTCGACGCGCGCCGTCCAGGCCTCGGGCCAGGCGGCCTCGCCGTGGAGCGCCCCGGCGAAGGCTCCGGTGAGGCAGGCGATCGAGTCCGAGTCGCCGCGGGTCACGGCCGCGCGCCGCAGGGCCTGCAGCGGGTCGTCGGGGTGGAGCAGGAAGCAGTGGAGGCCGCTGGCGAGGGCCTCCTCGGCGATCCAGCCGTCCCCCGTCGCGAGGCAGGGGTCGAGGTCTGGGCGGGGGTCCTCGAGGGCCTGCTGGAGTCGCGCCAGCGCGCCCAGGCACTCGTCCCAGCCGATCCGGATGAAGCCCTCGCCGTTCGGGGCGGCCTGCCGCCTCCAGAGCGCCCCCAGCCACGCCTCGTGGTAGGTCGTCGCTTGGGTCCGGGCGTACTCGATCAGGCGCGCGGGGAGCGAGCGCGGAGGGCAGCCCGCGACGAGCTCCGCGATCGCGAAGGAGGTCAGGTCCGACGCGGCCAGGCCGGTCGGGTGGCCGTGGGTCAGCGCGGCCTGTAGCTGGGAGAGCCCCGCGCGGAGCTGCCTCGGCGCGAAGGCGGCCGGGGCCACGCGCATGTTCGCCCCGCAGCCCTTCGACCCGGCGACCGTGGCTTCGAGCCAGGGCTTGCCCCGGTCGAGCCCCTTGCAGGCCAGGAGGCAGGTCCTGCCCGGCGCGCGGCAGTTGTCCGGGCTCTTGAACCAGGCGACGAAGGCCTTCACGAGCTCGGCGGTGGCGTGGCTCGGGTGGATCGACCCCGAGCTCGCGCAGGCGACGAGGGCTTCGCCCACCGCCAGCGCCATTTGGGTGTCGTCGGTGACGAGGGCGGGGTCGCCCTCGGGCTCTCGCGGCCCGGCGGGTGGCCAGCGCTCGAGGATCTTGGCGACGGAGAGGAACTCGGTCTTCGCCGCCAGGGCGTCGCCCAGGGCCAGGCCGAAGAGGGTTCCTCGGACTCGACTGCGGTAGCTGGGCGGGGTGTTGGGTATGGGCTGCACACCCCATGAAAGCCCGCCGAGGCGAATCCTTCTACGGGTTCGCCTCAGCCGCGGGCTAGTGACCCATGGGGCAGCCGCCCTGCTTCTGCAGCGCCTCGAGGCGCTCGGCCAGGCCGGCCTTGCCCGCGGCGGGATCCGGCTGCTCGGGGTGGCTGAGGTGGTGGAAGTGCAGGTCGAGGTCTCCGCCGTCGCTGACCACGGCGCGGCTCGTGATCGTGAGCGTGCCCAGGGGCTTGGTCTCGCCGCGGCCCTCGGGGCCCCACTCCACGTAGCAGATCTCGAAGGCCAGCGCGTCGGCGGGGTCGTAGGCGCGGATCAGGTCGCGGAAGTCGTAGGGGACCGTGCGGTAGAGCACGCCCTGGGCAAAGTCCCGCGCCAGCTTGGGCGAGTCGCGGAAGGAGTCGCGGTGCGGCCCGTGGACCTGCCAGAACAGCGGTCCGTGGATCGGCCCGTAGGCGTCCTCGATCGCTTGGAGCCGGAACCGGGGCTCGAACAGCGGGCGAAACACGACCTCGAAGGGCGCGCAGGCCGGGCCGCGGACCGGCTGCCCCTCGGCGTCGACCTCGGCCAGGGCCTCGACCGGTCGGTGCTCGTTGGGGGCGTCGAAGTGGTTGAAGAACCGGTTCAGGTTGCGCGGCAAGAAGGCGTTGGGGTCCTTGGGGGGGGCGAAGTTGGTGTAGTAGATCGGCTCGCCCGCGTCGGAGTGGAAGGGGCGGGCGCGCACGTTGGCGTCGAAGCCGAACTGGTCGAGGGTCAGAATGTTCCGCGTGAGGACCGGCTGCGCGGGGTCCTGGGTGGGGAAGAGCTTGATCGCCATGCCCAGGATCCGCTCGTCGAGGCTCTTCGCGTCGCGGGTGCCCGAGGACACGCGCACGATCGCGTAGGGCAGGCGCGCGCCCGGGGCGAACAGCCCGGTGAAGGGGCTGTCGTCGCGGATCTCCCAGCGCGCGCTGAAGGCGATCCCCAGCGGGTGCAGCGGCTTGGGGTTCGCGCGGTTGACCGTGCGGACGTCTCCGGTCGTGGCCGGGTCGAGGGTGGTGCGCGAGCGGACGATCAGGTTGCTGTCGCTGGTGGCGTAGTCCTTGGCTCGCACGAGGAACACGGCCCGGATCTCGTCGGGGATCAGCGAGTGCGGGAACGCGCGGGGGAGCGGCTTGCGGGCCGGAAGGGGTTCGTCTTCGTGGTAGGGCCGCGTCTCCGCGACGGTCCGCCACACGTCGGCGAAGGAGCTCCCTGGCTCGTCCGACTGGGCCAGGCCGGTCGACAGCAGGCACGGAGTCAGCGCGAGCGCGAGCGCGAGCGAACGGGTCATGGATCTTCCCTCCCCCCCGAGGAGAGGCAAATCTCGCGCCAAGCTCCCGGCCCCCGATGTCTCGCCTGGAACTCCACCCGTCCAAGTTGAACGCCCGTGCTCCCCGCGGGCTCCGTCCGGTGACCTGCATGTGACCCGAAAGGGGTCGCGGACGCTTGGGCGCGGTCGACGGGCCGTGAGCTGGTGCGCGGGGCCCCCGGGGCGCTACGCTCGCTCAGGGAAGTGAGGGAGGCGTGGCGCGGCAGCTTTGGGGCGTGGGGTTCGGGGTCTGCTTCCTGCTCTCGGTCGCGGCGGAAGACGCGCCCAAGGTGGCTGGGGTGCTGAGCGAGCAGGTCGGGAAGAGCCTGGAGAAGGCGCTCGAGGGCCGAGCGCAGCGCGGCTGGCCCGAGGGGGTGCCCGCGTCGGAGGGGGGCGCGGTCAGGCTCCGTCTGGGCGCGGTCGACGACGGCCTGCGGAAGGACGACGCGCTGCGCGACCGCCTGCGGGCGGCGCTCGAGAAGGCCAGGCTCAGCGAGGCCGAGGGCGACGCGCCGGCCCTCGAGCTCTCGGCCTACCTCTGCGCAGGCGGGGCGACGGCGTGGGTTCGGGACCCCGAGCGCGGGCGGGTCCTCCTGGTCGTGCGCGCGCAGGCGGCGAGCTCGTCCGATTCGATCGGGGGGGCGGTGAAGGACTTCGTGCAGAAGCTCTCGCGCCAGGCGGCGCGAGGGTGGCCCCCGCACGTGCTGCTCGGCGGTGACGGGAAGGCCGTCGCCCGCCTCTCCTCCTTCAGCGGGCCGGAGGACCCGGTCGACGCGCGGCTTCAGCTCCTCGAGGCCCTGGTCGCGAGCGAGGTGCTCGACGTCCGCGATTCGACGGGCGCCGACCCCGCTGAGCCGCCGAGCCTCTTGCTCCGAGGAGAGCTCGTGCGCGACGGCGACGATCGGACCGTCTCGCTCCTGGCCTTCGACGTCGTGAAGAAGCGCGTGATCGTCCGCTCGACGACGCTCACGAGGACGATCAGGTAGCGAGCGTATGGGGAGGGCTCAGGGCTCTTCTACTACCGGCTGAGGTACTACGACCCGGTGGCGGGACGGTTCGTGTCGAGGGACCCGCTGGGGCTGTGGGGGGATCCGGGGCAGCGCGGGAACGGGCAGGGGTATTGCGGCGCGAACCCTGTGAACCGGGTGGATCCGCTGGGGTTGGACGGCTGGACTCCAGCTTGGCCCGGTCAAGGTTCAGGTGGAACCGACTTCACTGGTGGTGGCCGCGTCCACTATGGAAGCGGGCAAAGTGGCTCTGGCCTTCCACTCCTTCCTCCTGGCTCTGGGGGCTGGGGCTCACCTGGAACCCTGGGAGGACGAGAGCTTCCCGTGCCAGCCGTCACTAATGAGGAGCTTCTAGATTTCGTCCTTGGAATCACTCCTGTAGTCAATGATGTCAGGGACCTTCTTGAGTTGATTTTTGGCATAGACGTTGTCACCGGCGATCCTGTGGGATGTTGGGAGAGGGCGGCAACCGCTGGCGGTCTCTTCATCGGCTCGGGCTATCTATACCGTAAGCTGTTCAAGCGATACCTTGGCAAGACCCGGCCGCCCCGCCACCGAAGCCCGCAGCAGCCCTTTGACGAGGGCGATCCTTTCCCAGCGGGACACGCTGGTCCCCAAGCGCCAGCGACAGGCGCGGGACTGAGCCTTGAAGCTCAACGGAGCCTCCGCAGCTACAAGAAGCGAATTGCCGAACATGAAAAGAAGCTAAAGGAATTTATCGAGAACCCAACCGTCAGACCCGGTATGGAAAGCCAGCCTCCGAGCGTCATAAGGCGACAGCAAGAAGCCAGGATCAAACACCTAAAGACGGAGATAGAGACCCTGAAGGAGAATATGGAGAAGATCAAACGAGGCGAGTTGAAGTCGTGAGCGGGATTTCTTCTGACCGGGCACTGACTGTCCTTTGGCCTATATCCCGACTAGCTGAACTCCTGAAGGAGCCGCCTGCCCGAACCGGATTGGTCGTACAGATCGGGAACATCGACGATTTTCGTGAGACATTTTCGGATACCTTTGTCGGGCGGCTGGTTGCTGCAGGCGTTCAGCTGTTTGTGCTTGCAGGAGACGCAGCCGAACCCGCTCATGACCTCCTAGACTGGTCGCTGGTTGAAACGGAGGCTGAAGGCATAATTACTACCTGGCACACACTGGATGACCCCAATGACATTGCGTGCTTCACCGCAGCAACTGCTAACCTTGGGCAGATTTCAAGGGTGTGGGCGTGCGTTGACGAGTCCACCCGCGGGGGGGGGCGTCTCTTGGACGAACTCGGGTCGCAGCTCAAGACTTGGCGGCGGTGCTGAGCCGAGGCAGGCGAGGGGCGAACCCGACCGCCAGGATTGGCTCATCAAAGAGCAAGCAATCGTAGGCGAGGCCGACGGGGGGCACGTGCGGAGCCCGCCTATGCGGAATCAATGAGGAGGGATTCGCCCGATCCGACCCGCCGACCGGACCGGGAGGTCGGCCGAAGCGGAGGCGAAGGGTCGACGAGGTCGAATCGAGGCGGAGCAGCCGGCGAAATCGAGCGCGAAGACGCCGCGCGAGCCCGCCAGAGCGGTGGGGCGCCTGCGGCGCCTCCCAACCCGGGGTAGGTTCCCAGCCCTCCGCCCGGCGTATGGGGCGCCTGCGGCGCCTCCCAACGTATGGGGCGCCTGCGGCGCCTCCCTACCCGGGGTAGGCGCCCAGCCCCCCCCCGCCCGGTGCGTGGCCGGGCCTCTCCCGGGTCTCGCTCGGCCAGCGCTGGCCCCTTCCAGGAGGCCCTCGTAGACCCCTCAACTGGTGGGGTGCTGAACAAGCCTATCGCGCTGGGAGGTGGGATTACGTTCTGCACGGGCTGGGGCATTTCGACGCTTGTCCCGAATTCTGGGGGGACGGAACGACAGGAATTGACGTTCTCCTTCTAGGCGCCACTGCATTCGCGCTGCTTGCCACGCCGATTCCCGGCGACGAGTTGATTCCGCTAGCGGGTGCACTCGAGAGCACAGCGGGCAGTTTGACCTCAGGGCAAGTCGGGCGAGGGATCAATCGCTGGGGAACAGGACAATCGGCGACCAGCGTGGCTCAGACGATACGAGTGACCAACGCCTTGAGTATGGAGACAGTGAAGTTCATGATCAGTCGTGGCCTCTCTAAGCATTGGGTCCTAAAGCAGCTTCGCCTCTACCGACGCGCGCTCGCCGAGGGCGGCGACAAGCTCCGAAACACCCAATTGCCTCATAGAAAGGCCTTGATGGAACGGATTCTCGAGTTGTGGCCGGACTAAGGCAAGTCGAGCAAGTGCTCTCCCACTGGGCTCGCTCAAGTCCCGAGCCCACCCTCGCTCAGCCTGCGTCACTGAGCGACCTCGCCGAGGCCTCGAATCGCCTAGGGTCTCCGCTACCCTCTCCGCTGGTTGCGCTCCTAGGGAAATGCAACGGCTTCGTCCCACCTCACGACCAAGACGCTGGCGGATTCTCGTTCTGGTCGGCGGATCGCTTACGCTGGTGGCAAGACCGGGATCGAGCCCAATTGGTCTTCTGCGACTACCTCGCCGAGTGCTGGTTCTACGCGCTGGACGTGGATTCGGGTGCGGTCGTGCTGGTGGGAACTGAATCTGGCCAACCGCAGGTGGTGGCGAGGGACTTCTTTACCTTTCTAGACCTCTACATGACCGACTCCGCAGCCCTGTATCCGGCTCCGTAGGCTGACACAGGATTCGGTCGTCGCGTCTAGGCGGGCTGGCTGCGCCTGAAGCCCGAAAATCAGGCCGCTACCGTGTACCCAAACCCGAGCTAAGGAGAAGCTAAGTGCCTGGTCCGCAAGCGTCGGAGGCCCCGATGTAACAGTTGGGCTCTTCTACTACCGGCTGAGGTACTACG
>JAGQRJ010000697.1 GCA_020425635.1 Planctomycetota bacterium
TCGGCGTAGCGCCCGTCGAAGCGGCGCATGCGCGCGGCGATCGCCGGCGGCTCGATCGCCAGCTGCTCGCCCGAGGGCCGCCGGAGAATGACCCGGGAGCCCTGGACGTCGATCTCCCCCGAGATCGTGGGCGAGGGCAGGGGCGGGTTGCTGTTCAACAGGCGGTCGAGCACCTGCTGCATGCCCTCGATCAGCGGCTCGAGTCGCGCCTGATACTGGGCGTAGAGCCCGACCTCCGCGCCCTGGGTGCTGCCGGCGTAGTCCGGGGTCGCCGACTGCACCTTCAAGGTCCAGGGCGAGCCGGGGAAGCCGGGGAGGCCCGGCTGCCCCAGCCCCGCGGTCGGGGTCACCGCCGGGATCGTGCGCAGCCGCGCGGTCTCGACCGCGCGCGAGAGCGCCCGCAGCTCCTGGGGCGTCGCGCGTCCGTCGATCGTGAGCGGGACCCCGGAGTTCAGCACCGCCTGAACCGCGCCGTCGCGCTGAATCGAGATCGTGCGCGTGCTGGGGGGGCCGCTGAGCATGTGCGCGGTCACCGAGAGCTCCATGGCCTCGAAGCTCAGCGGGGCGGGCGGGGGGACGGTCGGCCCGCCCACGAAGACCACCGCGTCGCTGGGCCGCGCGCGGAACTTCACCACCTGGAAGGGCTGCGTCTGGATCTGGATCGCCGGTCCGCTCGGCGCGCTCTCGCGGACCTGCACCTCGTAGCGGAAGGCGTTGGGGGTCGTGCCCAGGGGCGTCCGGGTGACCGCGGCGACCTCGACGGCGTAGCCGCCCGTGGGCTTCGTGCCCAGGGAAGCGAGGGCCAGGACCTCGCGGCCCCAGTCGACGTAGGGGGCCGGGCTCGAGAGCCAGGGGTCGACGACGCTCATGCCCGCGGGGGTGCGGATCACGACCTGCTGGGCCGCGTCGGGCCCGCTGCCCGAGGTGGTCTGCGCGAGGACGGTGAACGGGACGTTCTCCGTCTGTCCGAGGGCGGGGAGGGCGAGCGCCAGCCCCACCCCGATCAGGGTCAAAGTCTTGGTCATGGTGTCTCCTTGGTGTTCGTGTCGCGCACCGAGCGTGCGGCGACTCACCTCGCCGGACCGTCCTTGCAATCGACCTGCCCGAGCGCCGACCCCGGCCCCAAGCCCAGACGCAGCCGAGGCGTAGGCCCGGCCTTGCGCGCCGCGCGGCGCCGCGATCCTTGCACACCTGCCTCGGGTTCAGCGCGCCTGCGCCGCTGTGCGCGCAGAGCGCACACGGCCTCTCCGAGGAAGGCACAGGCGCACGACGCCCCACGAGGACGAGGCGCACGCAGCCCTCCTGCTTGCATGCGTGCGCGCGCGGACGAGACTCGCGGCATGTCGCTTCCCGAGAAGGTCTGCGCCACCTGTGGACGGCGCTTCGCCTGGCGCGCCAGGTGGAGCTCGAACTGGGACGCGGTCCGCCACTGCAGCCGCGCGTGCCGGGGCGGGCCGAGCGCCCTCGGCCGGCGCTGCGAGGCCGCGATCCTGGCCCTGCTGGCGAGGGACCCCGGCGCCTCGATCTGCCCCTCGGAGGCCGCGCGCGCCGTGCGCCCCGAGGCGTGGCGCCCGCTCCTGGAGCGCGTGCGCCAGGCGGCGCGGCGCCTGGCCCACGAGGGGGCGCTCGAGATCACCCAGCGGGGACGGGCGGTCGACCCCTGCGAGGTGCGCGGGCCGATCCGACTGCGGCTCAAGCGGGGCCCGGGTGCCTGAGGGGCCGGAGGTCAAGCGCCAGGCCGACCGGCTCGACCGCACCCTGGCCGGGCAGCAGGCCGAGGAGGTGTGGTTCGCGTTCCCCGAGCTGCAGGCCTGGGGCGAAGCCCTGAGCGGCCAGTCGATCGGCGCGGTCGAGGCGCGGGGCAAGGCGTTCCTGGTGCGCTTCCCCGCGGCCGAGGTCTCGATCTACGTGCACCTCCAGCTCTACGGCCGCTGGGAGGTGCGCACGCCCCGCGGCGGCGACCCGCGCACCGGGCGCTCCCTGCGGCTGCGGCTGGTCACCGCCCGGGGGCGCGCGCTGCTCTACAGCGCGTCGACGATCGAGGTCGTGCCCGACGCCGAGCTCGCGGCGCACCCCTACCTGCGCAAGCTCGGCCCCGACGTGCTGCGCCGGGGCCTGACCGCGCGGGCGATCCAGCGCCGCTTGAGCAGCGCGCGCTTTCAGCGCCGCTCGCTGGGCGCGCTCTACCTGGACCAGAGCTTCCTCGGGGGGCTGGGCAACTACCTCCGCTCGGAGGTCTTGTTCGAGGCCGGGCTGCTGCCTGCCCAGGCGCCGCGGGCGCTGAGCGACGACCAGCTCGAGCGCCTGGCGCGGGCCACGCTCAAGATCTGCCGCCGGGCCTACCGCACCGGCGGAATCACCAACGAGCCCGAGCTCGTGGCCGAGCTGAAGGCCAGCGGCGCGCGCAGGCGCGAGCTGCGCTGGAAGGTCTTCGGCCGCGAGGGGGAGCCCTGCTGGGACTGCGGCCACGAGGTCGAGCGCACGACGGTCGGGGGCCGGCGGCTCTACCTCTGCCCGGCGTGCCAGCGCTGACGCCCAGGCCGTCGGGTCGAGCCCAGAAGCGCGGGCGTCCGGCGCGTCGGCTCTGGGCCGCCGGCGCTCAGATCGCGGCGACCAGCTGCCGCGCGCGCGCGACCAGGGTCCCGTCGGGCGCCCACAGCGCGTCGTCTTCCGAGCTGTAGCCCTCGCTGGCGAGGGGCGCGCGCACCCGCAGCAGGTGGAAGCCGTCGAGCGGGGTCTCGGCGCGAGGCAGGTCGACGAGGAAGTGCACGCACCAGGAGACCGAGCCCGCCGGTCGGCGCTCGTCCACGCGGGTGAAGAAGGCCGGGGCGTAGCAGTCGAGGAGCCCGGCGGCGAGGGCCGCGTCGACGGGCTCGGGCTCTCGCGGCCGGACCCACACCCCGCTCTCGCTCCCGCGCTCGCCGCTCAGGGGCGCGACCCCCA
>JAGQRJ010000106.1 GCA_020425635.1 Planctomycetota bacterium
CCCGAGCCGGGGCCGTCGGGGACCAAGATCAACGTCGTCGCCGAGATCTCCTCGGCCGGTCTCTGCGGGCCGCGCCAGGGAACGCTGACCACTCTCGCGGGCAGCACTGGCTTCACTTTCAACGTCACGGCACCCTTCCAGGACGCCCCGAATCACTTCGTCGTCGAGGCGGAGGCCGGTGACCTCCAGGGGCTCGCCGTGGTGAGCTCCACCGAGGCCTCCGGCGGCCAGGCGGTGGCCATCGCGAGCTCCGGAGCACCGGGTGAGCTGCGGCTCCGTTTCCAGGTGCCCGCGACCTCGAGCACCTACCAGCTCTACGCCCTCTACGGCACGCCCGAGGACAACGCCGTTCGTACCGACCTCGAGATCACCTCGGGTGGAGCGACGGTGGCGAGCTACAAGATCGCCCTGCCCAAGGTTCCCGCCGGGACCTTCTCGCTGGCGTCGCTCTACGATTCGAACCAGGCCGCACCGCCGACCTTGCTCAGCCTCGAGGCGGGCAAGACCTACGAGCTGCGGATCGCCTCGCGGCCGGGGCAGCGCTACCCGATCCTCGACCTGCTGGTGCTGAGCGACGGAGCGTTGCCGCCGACGCTCACCGAGCTCTGCCGTTAGGGGTATCAGGTCGCCCGCTTCGCGGGATCGGGATCCGTCGTCCGGGGAGACCCTTCGAGGAGTGGCGCCAGCCGCGGTCCGAGGAGTGGATTGATCTCGACGGCACGGCGGAGGTCGGTTTCGGCGGAGCGGGCGAGGTCGGTCTCGTCGCCCTCCTCACTCAATGCCCGGCGCAGCCGGCCGCGCAGGGCGAGGAGGGTGGCGTCCTCGGGGTTGAGGTCGAGAGCCGGGGCGAGGCGCTCGAGGCCCTGGCGGAGAAGCTGCCGTCGCGTCTCGGCCCGCGCCGGTCGCGCCCGGTCGAGAGCGAGCTCGGCGGCGACCCGGGCGGCGTCGGCGTCCTTCGGGTTCTGCTCGAGCGCCTGGGCCACGGCGGTTTCGGCCACGCTCCAAGACGACGCCGCTTGGGATGGTTCGAGGCGTGCTGACAGCACCGCGATCTCCGCCCGGGCAGTGAGCCCCGCCGCCTGGTTGGGTGCGACGGCAAGAGCCATGTCGACGTGCTCCGCGGCGTCGGCCAGCGCCTCCCGGGCGGAACCCTGCCCTCGATCCAAGGCGTGACGTGCCGCGAGGATCTCGACGCCGGCGAGCTCCGCGTGGGCTCCCGGCTGGCGCGGATTGAGCTCCAGGGCGTGGCGGGGGGAGCGACGCCTCCGGGGTCACCCACGACCCCGGCCGCCCAGAGCGTGAGCGCCGCGCAGGCGCCCAGGAGCGTCAGCAGCAGGGCGCCCAAGGCCCAGGGCGGCGGGCCTCCCGCGCCAGCGCGGGACGAGAGCGCGTGCTCCAGGTCCGTGAGCAGGGCGCCGGCGTGTGGGTAGCGCGCGCCAGGCCTCGACGCGAGGCAGCGCAGGATCACCTTCGCGAGGCCCTCGGGTGCGTCGGGCAACAGCTCGCAGCGCTGCACGCCGACCGCGATCTGGCCGGCGAGCTCGGTCATCGAGTCGCCCTCGAAGGGCCGACGTCCGCAGCCTAGCTCGTAGAGCATGACCCCCAGCGACCACACGTCGGAGTGGGGCCCCACCCGCTCGCGTTCGCCGAACTGCTCCGGGGGCATGTAGTGCGGCGTCCCGATCGCGGCGCCGCTCTGAGTCAAGCGGTCGGCGCCGCGCAAGGAGGCGCAGCCGAAGTCGGTGACCCGAGCCACCCCAGCGGGGTCTACGAGCACGTTGTCGGGCTTGAGGTCGCGGTGGACCACGCCCTGGCTGTGGGCCAGCGCCATGGCCCGGGTCACGTCGAGCAGGTAGCCGAGGCAGCTCGAGAGCGGGGCGCCGCGGCACGCGTCGCCCAGGGTCTGGGCTCCCTCGACGTAGTCGAGCACGAGGTAGGGGTGCCCCTCGACGACGCCGGTGCTGTGGACCGAGACGGCGTTGGGGTGCTTCAGCCCCGCGGCGATCTGGGCCTCGCGCGCGAAGCGCCCGAGCTGGGTCGCGTCGCCCTGGCGCTTGCCGACCTTGAGCGCGACCTCCCGCCCGAGCGCGCGCTCGCGGGCGAGGCCGACCCAGCCGTTGGCGCCCTCGCCCAGGGGGCGCAGCCACTCGAAGCGCGCGCTCAGCGCGGCGACCAGCGCGGGCGGCAAGCTCACGGGGCCCACTCGTCGGGGAGCCAGCGGTCCCACACGTCGATCGCGCCGTCTGCGTCGCCGCAGGCGAGGTAGCGCCCGTCGGCGCTCAGGCAGCAGGAGCCGTAGCGGCGGGCCGCCTGTTGCTCCCGCACGAGCGCGCCGCGCGCGAGGTCCCACACCCGGATCGTGCTGCGCGCGCCCGGCCCGCCCTCGCCCACGGCGTAGAGCAAGCCTGCGGGGCTGAGCGCGAGCCCGTGGAGGGGGCCGTCGTTGGCCCGGCCCTCGTAGACGTCGGCCACCGTGGTCGCCGTCCCTGGGGCGCGAGCAGGGAGCTGAGGGTCGACCAGCGCGCCGAGGAACTTCGCCCGCCCGTCGAACAGGAGCAGGTGCCCGCGGCGGGTGCCGAGGATCAGGCGGCCGTCGGCGAGCCCGAGCATGCAGGTCGGCACGACGGGGAGGTCCGCAGACCCGACGATCTCGTAGCTCGTGAGGTCCAGGACGCTGAGGGAGTCGAGGCGCTCGAGGGTCCCCTCCCCGGTCACCGAGGCGAACGCGCTCCCGTCGGCGAGGAAGGCCTGGGCCACGGGGACCGTGGGCTGCTTGAGCCAGGCGAGCTCCGAGAAGCCGAAGCCCCCCTCGAGCACGGCCTCGGCGCGGTAGAGGCTCGTGCGCTCGCCGTGGCCGAGGGCGAGGAGCTCGCCGTCGACGCTGAGGGTCAGCCCGGTCGGTTGGCGGACCACGCTGCGACCCGCCTCGTCGAAGCCGCCGGGCTGCGCCCCGCCGGCGACGCGGAGGAGCGTGCCCTGACCGCGGTAGCCCGCGCCGAGCCACACCTCCTCGCGCAGCGGCGACGCCGCGAGGTAGACCGCGGACTCGTGGGAGAGCGCCCGCCGCGTCCGCGCCGCGTCGCGCCAGGGGGCGAGGGACACGCCGCCCTCGGCGTCGACCGCGCACAGGCGGTCGCGGCTGCTGAGCACCCGCACGGCGCCGCGGTGCACGCGGTGAGTCCAGCGGGGGGCG
>JAGQRJ010000698.1 GCA_020425635.1 Planctomycetota bacterium
AGCGTCGTTCCTGGTCTACGGCGTGGTCTCGCTCGCCGGCCAGCAGGAACGACCGAGCGAAGCCGCCGAGCAGCGGCTCCCCCGCCCCCCGCGGAGCCGTTGCCCGCGCGCCACGCCCCACATGGCCAGCGACTCCAAGGTCCGAATCCGACACCGAATCCGAGTCCGAAGCCGACGCCGAATCCGAGTCCGATTCCGAAGCCGACGCCGAATCCGAGGCCGAGTCCGACGAATCCGAATCCGACACCGAATCCGAGTCCGACGAGTCCGAGTCCGACGAATCCGAATCCAAGGTCCGAATCCGAAGCCGCGGCGAACCACCCACGAAAAAAAGCGCGCGGCGCCCTGCCTGGGGCGCCGCGTGCCGTTCACTCTCGAAGAAGAATCCCGACGGGGTCGTGCTATCCCGTCTTGCGCGCAGGAGGGCAGAGGTAGAGCGTGCGCTCGACCCCGTTGACCACCACCCGCACTTCCTGAACCTTGTCTCGCAGCTCGGCGAGCTCCATCAGCGCGTCGTCGAAGTCGCCGGTCGCCGCCTGGAACGGCCAGCGAATCACCTGGCCTGCCGTGACGTCTTCGGCCTGAGGGGCCGGCGCGACCATGCGGCGCGTGACCCGCTCGCTGGCGTGCCGGGGCTCGGCGGCCGGGGGGCGACCCACGGGCTCCCAGCGCCGGGTCTGGCGCACCTGGCGCTCGGGGCGGCGGTGGAAGGCCTCGCTGAGGTCGACCCGCGAGCGGTCGACCTTCCGCAGGTCGACGCCCGCGATCACCGCCTTCTTGAAGCTCGCGCCGTCGAGCACCGCGTCGTCGAGCTTCGCGTCGCCGAGGTCGGCCTCGCGCAGGTAGGCGTCGCGCAGGTCGGCGCCGCGCAGGTCGCTGCCCTCGAGGTTCGCGTGGCGCAGGTGCGCGCCGCTCATGCTCGCGCCGTTGAGCTTCGCCTCGCGCAGGTCGGCGCGGTCGAGGTTGCAGCCGTCGAGCATGGCCCCGCTGAGGTCCGCGTTGGCGAGGGACGCCGCGGCGAGGTCTTCGCCGCGCAGGTCGATCCCGCGCAGGTCCACGCGGCCCGGCGGCACGCCCCGGCGGCGGAGCTCCTCGACGATCTCGAGCAGGTGCACGCCCTGGTGGTAGCGCAGGTCGTCGACGATCTGCTGACGCGCCTCGCGCCCCCGCGGCGTGAACCAGCGGATCGCGAGCGTGTCCTGGGTCACGATCGCCGAGCTCTTGTGCTGGCGCTCCGTGCGCTTCGCCCGCAGGCGCTCGAGGGTCTGCTCGCGCTGCTGCGCTTCCTGCTTCGCCTGCTGGGTCATCCGTCGCGAGCTGCGCGTCGAGACCATGTCGCGCAAGCGCGCCCAGGATCCTGAGACCCGCGAGGTCAGTCCGGTCGCCGCTGCGTTTCCTTGCTTCATGTCCACGTCCCTCTCCCTGCCTGGTTGCTCTATCGGTCGGGGGTGACGCACAACTTTATCTATCGCTGAGACCTTCGTAGATTTTCCGAAGCTGGACGCTACGCAAGCGAGACGTCGATCGCGTCCGTTCCGTTTCGTTCCCGTCCCCTCGATCGTCGCTCCAGGCCGCGACACCCAACGGGCCGCCTCGGGTCTCGAATGCGCTTCAATGTGCTTCGCAAGAGCCGCTCACTAGCGAACCACACCGCGGTGGCCAAGCGACTTGCGCTTGGACCCTGCGTCGCAGATCGGCTCCGCGCGGTCCCTGGACCCCGCGCTGGGAGCTCGGGGCCCTCCTCCGCGGCCCTTCGCGTCGAGGCGCGGCGGAGAACGCGGCAGCGTCGCGCCGAGCGGTTACCCTGAGGCCATGACCGGTCCGACCCCGCTCCCGCGCGCCGACCCCCTCCCGCCTCGCGGGTCGGAGGAGCCCCTGGAGCGCGTGGAGCGCCGGCTGCGCCGCGCCCTCGGCCAGGCGATCCAGGACTACGGCATGCTGGAGGAGGGCGACCGGGTCATGGTCGCGCTCAGCGGCGGCAAGGACTCCTACACCCTGCTCGTCTTGCTCGACGAGCTGCAGCGCCGCGCCCCGATCCGCTTCGAGCTGATCCCCGTGCACCTCGACCAGGCGCAGCCCGGCTACGACGGCCGCGGGCTCGCGGCGTGGCTCGAGGCCCGCGGCGGCGAGCACCACGTCCTCCGCGAAGACACCTACTCCGTCGTCACGGAGAAGATCCCCGCCGACAAGACCTACTGCTCGCTCTGCAGTCGACTCCGGCGCGGGATCCTCTACACCACGGCGACGCGCCTCGGCTGCACGAAGATCGCCCTCGGCCACCACCGCGACGACGCGATCGAGACCTTGCTGCTCAACCAGTTCTTCAGCGGGCAGCTCAAGACCATGCCCCCGCGGCTGACGAGCGACGACGGCGCGCACGTCGTGATCCGTCCGCTCTACCTCTGCGCCGAGGCCGACATCGTGCGCTTCGCCGAGGCGCAGCGCTTCCCGATCATCCCCTGCAACCTCTGCGGCTCGCAGGAGGGGCTGTGGCGCGAGCAGGTGCGCGACCTGCTGCGCGAGCTCGAGCCGCGGATCCCCAACCTGCGCGCGACCCTGCTCGCCTCGCTGCGCAACGTGCGCCCCTCGCACCTCGCCGACGCCGGCCTCTGGACGCAGCTCGGGCTCGGCCCGCAGGCCTCCTCCGGGGAGCGCCCGTGAACGAGCCGCGCTGGGACGAAGCCCGCCTGCTCGAGCTCGAGAAGACCGAGCACGACTTCCAGGAGTTCAAGTCGAGCCCCTACATCTACGACCCCGCCCGCGGCGGGATCCGCGCCGACTTCCTCGACCAACTCAGCAAGCAGCTCAGCGCCTTCGCCAACGGCGGCGGAGGACACATCCTGATCGGGGTCGACGACAACGGCACGATCGACGGCGGGGTGCCCGTCGACCTCCGCTCCGGAGGCACCCGGGAGTGGCTCGAGGACGTGGTGCCGAACCTCGTCACCCCCTTGCTCACCAGCTTCAACGTCTACGAGGTCGGCTCCAGCGGCCCCGAGAGCGCGATCAAGCCCGGCCGCGCGGTCTACGTGATCCACGTCCCGACCAGCGAAGACGCGCCGCACCAGGCGCGCGACCGGCGCTATTACCTGCGGATCGCGGGCAAGTCGCGCCCCATGGGCCACCGCCACGTGCTCGACATCCTGCACCGCGCCCAACACCCCGACGTGTTGATCGAGCGGGTCAACCCCTACGGGCACCCGCGCTGGATCACGAGCGACCCGCGCGGCCCCTTCGCGATCGTGTGCCTGCGCACGACCCTGCTCAACCGCGGCCCCGTGCTCGCCCAGCACGTCGGCTGCGAGTTCAAGCTCCCGCGCTACGCGGTGAACTCCGAGTGCCGCCGCCGCATGCTCGAGCAGCCAGACACCCGGCGCATGCAGTATCCCGGGGAGATCGTGTTCTTCGTCTACCACCCGCTCCCGCTGTTTCCGACCCAGAGCTTGTCCTTCGCCGACGTGTGGCTCTCGATCCACAGCCAGAACCTCGAGCACTACCGCGCCCAGCGGGTGACCCTCGACTGGACCGTGTTCGCCGACGCGGCCGCGCGCCGCGAAGGGCGCGTGGACGTCACCGCCTTCAACGCCGTGCAGGAGGGGATTCGCATGGTCGCCAGGCACCGCACGATCCGCCTGCGCAGCCCCTACCGCAGCGGCGGCGTGTGACCCTCAGCGCGCTGGCCCAGGCCGAGATCCCGACCCCCTTGATCCGCCTGCCCCACGCGCAGCGGGTCAGCCTGGCCCTCGCCCTGCGCGGCGGCCCGCGCTACGAACCCCCGGGGGACGCGGGGCTGACCCACGCCGTCGAGCACCTGATCTTCCGGGGCGCGGGCCCCTACCCCGACGCCACGCGCCTGCTGGCGGCCTGCGAAGCCCTCGGCGAAGAGCCCGCGGCGCACACCGCCGACGACGCCCTCGTCGTCCAGTGGGACGTCGACCCCGACGCCGTGGGCCCCGCGGTGACCCTGCTCCTCGAGCTCCTGCTCCGCCCGCGCTACGCGGGCTTCGCGGCCGAGGTCGAGGTGATCCGCGAGGAGCTGCTCGAGCGCCTCGACGACCGCGGGCGGCTGACCGCCAGCGACGACCTCCTGCGCGAGCTCGTGTTCGGCGAGCACCCCCTGGGGCGCTCGATCCTCGGCAGCGAGGCGCGCCTGCGCAGCCTGCACGTAGAGGAGGTCGAGGCCTGGCGCGCGCGCCTGGTGCGAGGAGGAAACCTCGTGCTCGCGGCGGCGGGGCCCCTGACCCCCGAGGCCTGGAGCGCCGCCTGCGCCGGGCTGAGCGCGATCCCCTCCGGGCCCGCGCTCCCCGAGCCCGCGGCGCCCCCGGACCTGGGGGGGGCCGTGCGCTTCGTCGAGGTCAAGGGCTCGTCCCAGGTCGAGCTCGCGGTGTGCCTGCGGGGCCCAGGCACCGACGACCCCCGGCACCCGGCGCTGCGCGTGCTCTTCGACCTGCTCGACGGGGGCCCCAGCGCGCCCCTGCGCGAGGCGCTCGTCGACAGCGGGCTGAGCTACGACGCCCAGGCGAGCCTCACGAGCTTCCCCGAGTGCGCCCTGCTCGAGCTCGAGCTCGCCGTCGAGCAGCGCAAGCTGGGCGCCGCGATCGAGGCCCTGCGCGAAGCGCTGCGCAGCGCGAGCGCGCGGGTCGACGCCGCAGACCTCGCGCGGGTCCAACGCGTCGCCGCGCGCCGCGCGCGCTGGCTGCAGGACGACCCCACCGCCCTCGCCGAAGACCTCGCGCTGCGCGCCCTGCGCGGGCAGCCCCTCGACCCCGAGCACGCCCTCGCGCGCCGCGCCGCGGTCACCCCCGAGGAGGTCGCGGACCTCGGCCAGGGGCTCCTGCAGCCCTCCCGACGCACGGCGCTCGTGCTCGGCACGCCGTGCCCGTCGCAGCGGCCGTCGGCCCGCCGCGCCCTCGAACCACCCTGGTACCCTCTCGCCTCCCCGCCTCGACCAGGGCCCCAGGGCCCCCGCGCCCCGCCCCACCCGCGAGCCCTCGAGCCAG
>JAGQRJ010000699.1 GCA_020425635.1 Planctomycetota bacterium
CGGCGTGGGCGCGCGCGCCCTCGCCGAACAGAAGGGTCGGGCCGAGACGCCCTGCACGGTGCGCCGCCGCCGGGGGCCCGTCGCCCTGGTGGAGTTCGCCGACGAGGAGCGGCGCTGGCTCCCCGTGTTCCGGCTCGGCCTCGTGGGGCCGGGCGTACACCCGGGCGAGCAGGGGAACGCCGAGGTCGTGCTCTGCCCCTGGCCGAGCAACGATCACCTCTACGTCGGGGTCGTCGTCGAGCGCGACGAGGACAGCGGGCTGGCCCGGGTCGCGCACCTGGACGGCGACATGCTCTGGGTCGCAGGCAAGGAGCTCCAGCCGCTGCCGGGCCCCGCGGAGTTCGTCCGCTACTCGCTCCCGGACGGGAGCCGAGTGCCCGCGGCCCTGATTCGCTACCCCGCGCCGTGGTTGGCGGAGGTCGGGCGGCGCGACAACCGGACCCACGTCTTCGTGCACCTCGACCAGCTCCGCGTCTATCCGGAAGACCGCGACTGAGCGGGTGCCGCGCGGGGGAGGCACCCGCCGCCAAGGGGCGTTGCATGAGCCCCAAGTGGGTCGATCGAGGCGACGTTTCAAAGCACTTGCGCCTGGCGCGCGGGTTGCGCGGAGGGGTGCATGAGACGTGCGACCCTCGCGACCCTGACGCTCCTGCTGGCTGGTTCCCTGCCCGCGGCCCTCGCGGAGGACCTCAGCGGGACCTACGCCCTGCGCGGCCTCGCGGGCCTGCGCGGCGTCCGGGTCGAGCTGACCCTCGAGCCCGTCGGCCCCGACCGCTACCGCGCGACGCGCACGGTGCGCCAAGGCAAGGCCGAGGCCACGCTCCACGGCGAGGCGCTGTGGACCGAGGGTCGCCTCGACCTGCGCCTCGACGCGGCCCCGGGGCTCTCGGGCCGGCTCCTCGGGGGAGGCGGCCCGGTCGCCTACCACGGCAGCTACCGCGCGCGCGGGCGCTGGCTGATCGGCAGCGTGCGCGCCCCGCGGCCCGACGGCAAGCTCGTCACCAGCCGCGAAGCGGGCAAGCGCGCGCGCGAGCTCACCCCCCCTGAGGCCGCGGAGGGCGCCGCCGTGATCCGTCACCCCCACCGACCCGGCGGGCGCCTGCGCGTCGCAGGCCGCGCGCTGCGCGACCCCAGCGGGCGCGCGGTGCTCCTGCGCGGCGTCAACGTCGGGCTCAAGCGCGCGCCCTTCCTCGCCCCGCACACCGACGCCGACGTGCAGCGCCTCGTCGCGCGCACCGGGATCAACTACGTGCGCTACTACGTCGCCTGGCGCGCGCTCGAACCCGAGCCCCTGCGCTACGACGCCTCCTACGTGGCCTCGGTGCTCGAGGGGATCCGACGCTGGACCCGGGCCGGGGTCTACGTGTGCGTCGACTTCCACCAGGACGTGTGGGGCGGCCCGTTCACGGCCCACGGCGCCCCCGAGTGGGCGTCCCTCGGCAAGCAGAGCGGGTTCACCCTCCCCGCGGGCTTGCCCTGGCAGGCCCGCTACGTCGAGCCCCGGGTCTACCGCCAGTTCGAGGCCTTCTGGGCCAACCAGAAGGTCCCCGCCAGCGGGCTCGGCGTGCAGGAGCACTACGCGCGCGCCTGGGCCTTCCTGGCCGCGCGCCTCCAAGGCGACGACCTCGTCGTGGGCTACGACCCCATGAACGAGCCCTTCATGGGCAAGGAGATCCAGGGCGCGCTGCTGCGCGCAGGCCTCGGCACCTCGGGCACCGTGCTCCGCGCGGCCCTGGGCGGCGGCGTGCGCGCGCTGTTCAGCCCCGCGCGCTTCGGCGAGGCCTTCGAGGAGCGCATGACGACCTTGCTCCGCGACCCCAAGCGCTTCGACGCCACGATCCGCCGCCTGGAGCCCGCGTCCAAGGCCTTCGAGCAGCGGCTGTCGGCGTTCTACACCCGCGTCGGCAAGGCGATCCGCGCGGTCGACCCCGGGCGCCCGCTCTTCGTCGAGCCCTTCGCCCTGGGCGGGATCGGGCTCCCGAGCCACCTCCCGCGGCCCGACCTCGACCAGCTCGTCTACGCCCCGCACCTCTACGACTCGTTCATGGACTCGGGCTTCCCCTACGACGGCGACGCGAGCCGCGTGACCCGCGCCCTCGAGCGCCACGTGGCCACCGCCCACCGCCTCGACGCGCCGCTGGTCGTGGGCGAGTGGGGCAACCTCCCCGGCGACGAAGGCGCGGCGGAGTACGCCGACGACGTCGGCGACCTGTTCGACCGCTACGGCGTGGGCGCGGCCTACTGGGACCACGTGCCCGGGAGCGCGGGCACCCCCTGGGGCGAGGTCGCCAACGGCGAGGCCGCCCACGAGGGCCGGCTGCGCACGAGCCACGAAGACGTGCCGCTGTTCCTCGTGGCCATGCGCCCCTTCGCCGCCCGCGTCGCCGGCGAGCTCGTCGAGTCGAACTACGAAGAGCGCACCCGCGTGCTGCGCGCGACCGTGCGCGTCGACGCCGACGTGCACGCGCCGAGCGTGTTCGTGACTCCCCGCCACGCCTACCCCGCGGGGGTCGAGGTGCGCCTCTCGGGCGTCGCCGCCGAGTGGGAGCACGACCCCGCCGCCGGCGTGGTCTACGTGTGGGCCGGCGGCAGCGGCGCGCTCAGCGTGGAGCTCTCGCCGCAGGCCGAGTAGGGAGCACCCGCGCGCGCTCGCCCGCCACGCCTGCTCGCCTCCCACGACCCCGCCCCCCGCCCCCGGCGCCGTGCCTGCCCCCG
>JAGQRJ010000700.1 GCA_020425635.1 Planctomycetota bacterium
AGACCGAGACCGAGACCGAGACCGAGACCGAGACCGAGACCGAGACCGAGACCGAGACCGAGGGACGGAGACGCAGCGCCTGCGGCCCGTTGGGGGTGAGCCCGAGCAATTCACTTGCGAGGGCGAGGGGGCCTCGGAGAGGCCCCCTGAAAACACGCCGAGCCGAATACGCGCTACGCTGGTGGCATGGTCGTGTGGGTCCGTCACGGTGTGCTGCGGGAGGTCGGGGGCTTCGAGGGCGAGGGCTTGGAGGCCGGCGCGCTGTGCGTGGTCGAGACTCGCCGGGGGCTCGAGCTCGGGCACGTGCTGATCGCGGGGGGGCGGAGCGCGCCGCGGAGCGACGGGGCCTTGCTGCGGGAGGCGACGGCCGACGACCAGGCCGCGGCCGAGGCCCTGCGCCGCAGGGCTCGCGAGGAGCTCAAGACCCTGCGGCAGGTCGTCGCGCAGCGGGGGGCGCCGGTCACGCTCCTCGCCTCCGAGCGGCTGCTCGGTGGGAACCCGCTCGTCGTCTATTACGCGGCCCACGACCACGTCGACGTGCCGCGGCTGCTGCGCGACTTCTCGGCGGCCTACGAGGGGCCGATTCACCTCGAGCAGGTCGGCGCCCGCCAGCGCGCGCGCGCCTGCGGCGGCGCCGGGGTGTGCGGGCGGACGCTGTGCTGTTCGACCTTCCTCCGCAAACTCGAGCCGGTCACCCTGCGCATGGCGCAGGTCCAGGGGCTGGTGGTCGACCCGCAGGTGACGGCGGGCGCGTGCGGGCGGCTGAAGTGCTGCTTGCGCTACGAGAACCCGCTCTACGAAGACCACCAACGCGGGCTGCCGCGCCGCGGCTGGCACGTGCGGGCGCGCCGCGCCGAAGGCATGGTGATCGGGGTCGACGTGCTCCGGCGGAGGGTGCTGGTGCAGACCGACTCGGGGCCGCGGGTGCGCCTGTTCGCCGAGGAGATCCTCTCCAGCGGGCCCTTCCCTCGCAGCCAGCTCGCGCTGGAGCCGCCCCCCGACGAGGAGGCGCCGCGAGCGCGGGAGGAGCCGGAGGCCCGGGGCTGGAGCCTGCTGAGCAGGTTCTGGCGGCGGGAGGAGTGAGGGAGGGCTACCTCCCCGCGGGTTTGAGCTGCAGGTCGTTGACGTCGAGCAGCTCGACCCGGGCGTCGGCGTAGACCACGTTGAAGCCCTGGGGGTGGTTGCCGAAGCGATCCCAGAACACCGGGTAGTCGTCGCGGGCGCCGGGCTTGGCGCCGACGAAGGAGTCCACGCCGTGGAGGTCGCCGCCGGCGCCCGGGCACACGAAGTCCTCCGCGGTCGCGAAGCCGCCCTCGATCAGGGCGCGGCGCAAGGCCGCGCCGTGCAGCGGGTCCGCGCCCGGGTTGGCGTTGCGGTAGGCCTCGAGCGCCCGAGCGAGGCGCGTCAAGCGCAGCTGGCAGGCCTCCAGGCGCCCCTCCTCGAGGGCGTGCACGACCGCGGGGTAGACGAAGGCAGTGAAGCTCGCGCTGACCCCGAACAGGAGGCAGGCGGCGAGGGCCTGCACGCAGAGCCGAATCACCAGGCCTCGACGCTTCGTGCCAGGCGCGGGGGCGAAGGGCTGCGTGGTCAACACCTCGAGGGCGCTGTGGGGCTCGTGGACCGGGGGCGCGGCCGCGGCCAGCGCGATTCGGGCCAGGGTGCGCTCGGCGAGGTCGGCGGGGGGCTCGGGCGCCGACCATTGGTCGAGGTCCGCGCGCAGGGCCGCGGCGCCCAGGGCGGCCTCGGGGGAGGGCGGCGCGTCTGCGTCGCCGCGAACCAGCGCGGCCAGGTCGAGGCCTTCGGGGTCGGGGGAGCTCATGACAGGCCCTCCTTGCTGGCGAGCTCGTGGCCGAGCTTGCCGAGCGCGTTGTGAATGCGACTCTTGACGGTGCCCACGGGGACCTCGAGGACCTCCGCGATCTCGGCGTAGGGCAGGCCCTGGTAGTAGAAGAGCACCAGCGCGTTGCGGCCCTTCTCGGGCAGGCGCTCGACCGCCGAGCGGACCCGCTCCGCAGACTCCTCGCGCTGAGCCGCCTCGCTCGGTTCGCGCGAGCGGCCGACGAGGGTGCTGAGCAGGCTCGGGCCCTCCTCGTCGTGGGGCTCGAGGCTCTGGGAGGCGCGATTCCCGCGCGCGCGGTAGGTGTTCTTGATCAGGTTCGAGGCGATCGCGTAGACCCAGGGGCGGAAGCGGCGCGACGGGTCGAAGCGCCCCGCGTGGCGCACCACGCGCAAGAAGGTCTCCTGGAACACGTCGTCGGCGTCTTCGCGGGAGCCGAGCATGCGCACGAGGTAGCCGTAGAGGGGGCGCTGGTAGCGGTGCATGAGCTCGGTCAAGGCGCCGGGGTCCCCCGCGGCGAGCGCGGTGACCAGGGATTCGTCTCGGCGTGGAGCCTCGGCTGGCACGGGGCGCGTCCTCGTCCTCGTGGGTGCCCTGCGCGTCCATGCGCGGGGCGGCGTCTGGACCAGCACGCTACCACCTCCTGGGCAATGCCTTAGGGGTCTTACCCCGATCCGGCCCCGAGGTTCAGTGGCGCGGCAGGCTTCCCCCGCTTGACGCCGGCTTGCGGGCCCCTTACGCTCCCACGAAGCATGCAGAATCCTGCCTCCAACTGGACTTCTGAGCGCCCCTCGTCAGGCGTCTTCGCGCGGGTGACCCCGTGCTGAAGGTGCCCGACGAGCGCGACCAAATGCTGGTCGCGAAGGTCTATAAGGCCCAGCAACAGCACGTGTTCGCGTTCTGGGAAGAGCTCGACGAGGAGCAGCGACGCGAGCTCCTCGATCAGCTCGCGGGCTTCGACTTCCAGCAGATCTCCTCCCTGGCCGAGCTCGTCGACGCCCCCGCCGAGCCGCCGGTCGCGATCGCCCCGCTGCCGACCGAGCGCCCCGACGCCGCGCGCCGGGCCGAGCTCGAAGCCCTCGGCTGGGAGGCCCTGAAGGCGGGCAAGGTCGCCTGCCTCGTCGTGGCTGGCGGGCAGGGGACGCGCCTGGGCTGGGTCGGCCCCAAGGGCACCTACCCGATCGGGCCGGTCAGCGGGAAGTCCCTGTTCCAGCTCTTCGCCGAGCAGCTCCGCGCCACGGGCGAGCGCGCCGGGAGGCCGCTGCCCTGGTACGTGCTGACCTCGCGGCTCAACCGCGAGGCGACCGAGCGCGCCTTCGCCGAGGCCGCCTACTACGGGCTCGACCCCGCGCAGGTCACCTTCCTCACCCAGAGCGACCTGCCGAACACCGACCCCGAGGGCAAGCTGCTCATGGCGACCAAGAGCGAGGTCGCCGCCAGCCCCAACGGGCACGGCGGGACCTTCTCGGCCCTGGTCGACTCCGACGCCCTCGACACGCTCACCGCGGCCGGCGTCGAGCACCTGTTCTACTTCCAGGTCGACAACCCCCTGTGCCGGGTCGCCGACCCGGTGTTCCTCGGGGCGCATATCGCGGGGGGGGCCGAGGCCTCGACCAAGGTCGTGCGCAAGGAAGACCCCGACGAGAAGATCGGGCTCGTGGTCCTGCGCGACGGCAAGGCCGGGGTCGTCGAATACTCCGAAATGTCCGCCGAGGAGCAGCAGCAGCGCGACCCGGACGGGCAGCTCACCTTCCGCGGGGGGAACACCGCGATCCACGTGTTCTCGCTGGCCTTCCTCCAACGCCTGGCCGAGGGCAGCTTCAAGCTGCACTACCACCTGGCGCGCAAGAAGGTGCCCTACGTCGACGCCGAGGGCAACCACGTCGACCCCGACGAGCCCAACGGCTGCAAGTTCGAGACCTTCATTTTCGAGGTCCTCGGCGAGGCCCAGGCCCACGTGGCGCTCGAGGTCGAGCGCGCCGACGAGTTCGAGCCGCTGAAGAACTCCAGCGGGCCCTACTCGCCCGAGACCGTGAAGGCCGCGCTCAGCGACCTGGCCAAGCGCTGGCTCGAGGCCGCGGGGGCGAAGGTCGAGGCCGAGCGCTACGAGGTCTCGCCCCGGACGGCCCTCGACGCCGCCGAGCTCGCGAGCAAGCTCGCGGACCTCGACCTGACCGTCACCGACGGCTCGCTCTCGGTTTGAGCCCTGGGGCGGCCCGATCGGGCTCGCCGGTCTTCGCGCGCAACCATAGGCTTGATCCCTTGTCGGCGGCGCGATAACCTCATACAGCGCGTAGAGTTGTTGCCAGCGGACCGCGCGGAGGTCGCCCGTGGGGCGGACGTCGATTCCAACCATCTTCGGGCTGCTCCTCGGGGCGGTGGGCTCGGTGGCTAGCCAGCCCTCCGAGCGCCCCGCCGTGCTGGTCGTCGAAGACCTGCTGGGCGACGACTGGAAGGCGACCCGCCAGGCCCGCGAAGAGGCCGTGGCCCTGGGCGCGAAGGTGCTCCCCGCCGTGCTGCGCGCGCGCGCCGAGCACCCGCTGCAGCGCCCGCTGTGCGATCGGATCCTGCGCGTCGTCGTCGGCTGCCTCGCGGACGACGTCGCCCGGCCCCTGGACGATCCGCTGCGCGAAGTCGCGGCCTTCGGCGGCCTGGGCGGCTTTCTCGGGATCAAGCCCGGCGGCCAAGAGGCCCCCGAGCCGAGCGTCGAGCTGAGCCTCGACGACCTCGGCGACCTGGGCTCGATCGAGGCCCCCGAGCCCC
>JAGQRJ010000013.1 GCA_020425635.1 Planctomycetota bacterium
CCCGGGCCCGCGCGGGGCGGCGGAAATCCGCTCACTCCCCGGCAGGGCGTAGTAGCATTCGCCCCATGGACCTCGAGGCGCTCAAGATCGACCGCAGCGCGACCAAGCGCTCGCCGCGGCGCAAGAACCGCTGGCTGGGCCTGCTCTGGCTCGCGCTGCCCCTGATCGGGCTGTTCTTGTTTCGCGGGCCGCTGGGGCGCGCCCTCGACCGCGCCACCCTGCCCGAGGTCGAGACGACGCGCGTCGAGCTCAGCCACCCCGCCGACGTGGGCGCCGTACAGGGGGTCAGCGCCAACGGCTACGTCGTCGCCAGCCGGCGGGCCGCGCTCTCCGCCGACACCCCGGGGCGGATCGTCGAGCTGAACGTGGTCGAGGGCACCGCGGTCAAGGCCGGCGACGTGGTCGCGCGGCTGTTCTCCGAGGAATACGCGGCGGCCCTGGCCCTCGCCGACGGCAACCTCGCCGCGGCCGAGGCCGGGGTCGAGCGTGCGCAGGCGGAGCTCGAGGCCGCCGGGGCCGACCTCGAGGCGCTGCGCGTGGGGGTCGCCTCGGCGCGGGCGCGGCTCGCGTCGGTCGAGGCCGACCTGACCCTGGCCACCGTCGAGTTCGAGCGCGTGAAGGAGCTGCGCGCGAGCGACGTCTCGACCCAGCGCGAGCTCGACCGCGCCCGCGCCACGATCGACCGCGCCCAGGCTCAGGTGCACGACTTCGCCTCCCAGATCGAGGGGGCCAAGGCGCAGCTCGCCTCGGGGGAGGCCCGGCAGCACGTGGCGCAGACCGCCCTCGCCCAGGCGCGGGCCCAGGTCGTGGTCGCGCGCGCTGCGCGCGAGCAGGCCCGGGCGACGCTCAGCAAGACCGAGGTCCGCGCGCCCTTCGACGGGGTGGTCGTGCTCAAGGACGCCGAGGTCGGCGAGGTGGTCTCGCCCAACGTCGCGGGCGGCTCCACCGCGCGCGGCTCGGTCGCGACCCTGGTCGACTTCGCCTCGCTCGAGGTTCAGGTCGACCTCCCCGAGGCCAACCTCAACGCCGCCCGCCCCGGCGCGCCGGCCCAGGTGTTCCTCGACGCCTTCCCGGGCACGCCCTACGCGGGGCGGGTCTCGCGGATCTGGCCCACCGCCAACCGGACCAAGGCGACGGTGGAGGTCCGGGTCAGCTTCGACGCCCCCGACGGCCGGCTGCGCCCCGACATGGGCGTGCGCGTGGTGTTCTTGCCCGCCGAGGCCGCCGACGGCGCGGCCGAGGTCCCCGCCGAGGGCGAGGAGCTCGAGCCCACGGTGCTGGTCGACGAGGCCTCGGTGGTCCGCCGCGGCGGCCAGGACGGGGTGTTCGTGCTCGAGGGCGACACGGTGAAGTTCCAGCGCGTCGAGCTCGGCGCGCGCAAGGGCGGGCAGCTCGTGATCCGCTTCGGGCTCGTGGGCGGCGAGCGGATCGTGCTCGAGCCCCCCGCGACCCTCAACGACGGCGACCGCGTCCAGGTCGGCAGCGGATAGGTCGGTCTCGGCGTCGGCGTCGGCCTCGGACTCGGTGTCGGACTCGGCGTCGGTCTCTGGAAGAAGGCGACGCGGGGGAGCGCGACGGCGGGCGGAGGCAAGCTCCGCCCCTACGGCTTGGAGACCTGAGGTTTCAGGCTCGGCGTCGGTGTCGGTGTCGGTGTCGGTGTCGGTGTCGGTCTCGGCCTCGGCCTCGGCGTTGGTCTCTGCGTCGGTCTCGGCCTCGGCCTCGGCGTTGGTCTCTGCGTCGGTCTCGGCCTCGGCCTCGGCGTTGGTCTCTGCG
>JAGQRJ010000701.1 GCA_020425635.1 Planctomycetota bacterium
CCCAGAGCAGGAGCGCGCGAGGCAGCTCGTGGGTCGCCTCGCCCCAGGCGCGCCGCAGGCGCTCGACGAGCTCGCGCCCCTCGGCCAGCGGGTCGCCGACCCCGAGGCCCTCCTGCAGCCGACAGAGCCCCAGCTCGACCTCGAGCCCCGCGCGGTCGTGGACCGCGAGCCCGGAGAGCTGCGCCGCGACGCCGCGCAGCAGCCAGGCGGCGAAGAGCCGCGCCCGCGCGTCGGGGTCGCTCGCGAAGGAGACGTGCACCTCGAACGCCGCGTCGCGGGCGACCTCCAGCCAGCGCCGCAGGCTGCGCTCCTCGAAGATCAACGAGCGCACGCACTCCTGCGAGGGGAGCGCGTCGGGGTGGGCCTGGAGGTGCTCGAGCAGCTCCTCCCACTCGGCGCGGTCGCCGCCGAGCAGCGCCTTCAGGGTCGCGGGGTGTCCCTCCAAGGTCGCCTCGAGCACCGGCGCCTCCTCCCCGGGAGCTTACCGCATCGCTCAGTCGGGCAGCGCGCGGGCGAAGAAGTCGACGGCGTTGCGGCCCATGATCCGCTCGACCTGGTCGGGGGTGAAGCCGTCTTCGAGCAGGGCCTCGGTGATCTTCACCAGCCCGCTCACGTCCACCGGGCAGCGCACCGAGCCGTCGAAGTCCGAGCCCAGCGCCACGCGCTCGACCCCGACCAGGTTCGCGGTGTGGCGAATCGCGCGCACGACCTCCTCCACGGTCGCCGCCGGCAGCGCGGGCTCGAAGAACGCGATCCCGATCAGCCCGTCGTGGGCGGCGATCGCCTTGAGCTGCGCGTCGCTCAGGTTCCGCGGGCCCGGCTGGGTGCCCTGCACACCGGTGTGGCTCACGAGCACGGGGCGCGAGGTCAGCGCGAGCACGTCCTCGATCAGCGCCGGCGAGGCGTGGGAGAGGTCGACGATCATGCCCAGCTCGTCGAGCTTGGCGATCACCTCGCGCCCGAAGTCGGTCAGCCCCGCGAGGCTCTCCCCGTGGGCCGAGCCGCCCAGGCGGTTGTCGAAGAAGTGGGTCGGCCCGAAGGTCCGCACCCCGAGCGCGAACAGCGCGTCGAGGTTCTCGAGCTTGCCGTCGAGGCAGTGCCCGCCCTCGACCCCGAGGATCCCGGCCACCGCTTGGGGCTGCGTCTCGCGCAGCTCGAGGAACGCGGCCAGCTCGCCCTGGGTGCGCACCGGCACCAGCCCACCTCCCGAGCGCTCGACGGCGTCGGCGAAGCGCATGCTCATGTGCTCCGCGCGGGCAAAGAGCGGCTGCCGCGCCTCGCTCGGCCAGCCGTTGAGCCACACCAGGGGCGCGATCATGTCGGGGCTGTCGGCGGGATTGCCCTGCTGCTTGTTGCTCAGGGGGTGCCGGGTCGGCATGGTGAACACCTGCAGGGCCACGTTGCCCTTGACCAGGCGCGGGAGGTCCACCAAGCCGTGGGTGTGCTCCTCCAGCAGGTCGCGGTCCCACATCAACGAGTCGGCGTGCAGGTCGGCCACGAGGATCTTCGCGTGGAGCGCCGTCGCTTGCTCGCTCGCGGTGTAGGGCGGCCGCACGAGGGCGCGGTTCAGCGCGCGATCGATCAGCGTCGACCCGAACCAGGCGCCCCCCAGCGCGACCCCCACCAGGAGGCCGCCGCAGCCGAGGCAGCCGCGCTTCAGGCGTTGACGAAGGGGACGACGACCGGACTCGGGGGCGGCTTCGCTCATGGGCAAGAGCCTACCCGATCACGGAGCTTTCCCTCGACAGGGCGTCGCGGGCGCCCGGGTCGGTGTTGCGCAGGGCAACCGGCCCTGGTGACATACGGCGCGCCGCGGGCGCGGGGAGCAGAGTCGTGCGGATCCTCTCAGGGGTGCAGCCCTCGGGTGAGTTGCACCTGGGCAACTACTTCGGCGCCATTCAGCAGCACCTGGCGCTGCAGGAGCAAGGCGACGCCTTCTACTTCATCGCGGACTACCACGCGCTGACGACCCTGCACGACGCGCCGCGCCTCCGTCAGTTGACCCGCGAGGTGGCGGCGACCTACCTGGCCCTCGGGCTCGACCCCGCGAAGGCGACCTTCTTCCGCCAGTCGGACGTCCCGGAGGTCCACGAGCTGACGTGGATGCTCGAGTGCGTCACCGGCATGGGCGTGCTCCAGCGCGCCACGAGCTACAAGGACAAGATCGCGCGCGGGATCAAGCCCAACGTCGGCCTGTTCACCTACCCGGCGCTGATGGCCGCGGACATCTTGATCTACGGCTCGAACCTCGTCCCGGTCGGTCAGGACCAGGTCCAGCACATCGAGATCGCCCAGGACCTCGCCGCGAGCTTCAACCACGCCTTCGGCGTCGAGGTGCTGGTCCGCCCCGAGTTCCGCCTCTCGGCGACCCCCAAGGTCCCCGGGGTCGACGGGCAGAAGATGTCGAAGAGCTACGGGAACACGATCCCCTTCTTCGCGCGCGGGAAGGCGCTCAAGCGCGCCGTGAACGCGATCGTGACCGACTCCAAGGACCCCAAGCGCGAGGCCCTCGACCCAGACGGCTGCAACGCCTTCGCGATCTTCGCCCTCTTCGCCGACGAAGCCGAGCAGGCCGAGCTCGCGCAGCGCTACCGCGAGGACCGCACCTTCCCGGGCTACGGGGTGACCAAGAAGCGGATCATCGAGCTGATCGACGAGCGCTTCGGCCCCGCGCGGGAGCGCTTCGACGCCCTCCTGCAGCCAGGCAGCGAGCTCGACGACGTGCTGCTCGCGGGCGCGCGCCGTGCCCGCGAGGTCGCCCGCGAGACCGTGGACCGCTGCCGCGAGGCGGCGGGCCTCGGCCCCATGCTCCGCTGAGCGAGCCGCGTCTCGGCTAACCCCCTGCCACCGAAGGCGATCCGCCATGCCCCCAGAGATTCTGCGAAACGCTGAGTCGGCGGGGCCCACGAGCGCGTCCTTAGGGGGCACGAGGAGAACGGGGGAGGCCCGCTGGGCACACGACACGCTGGCGCCGAGACGACGCCCGAGGTGAGCGACCTCGCGGCCCACCGTGCGCGCCTCGTGCGCTGTGCGCAGCAGGTGCTGGGCGACCCCGCGGAGGCCGAAGACGTGGCGCACGAAGCGCTCCAACGAGGACTGCAGGCGGAGCTGCGCGACCCGCGCGCGATCGGCGCCTGGCTGCTCGCCACCTGCACCCGCCTGGCGATCGACCGGCTGCGCGGCC
>JAGQRJ010000702.1 GCA_020425635.1 Planctomycetota bacterium
GAGCGTCGCCCGAGTCGCCAGGGTTGGTCCAGTAGAGGTGCCAGTGTTCGCTCAGCTCGAAGCGCACCGCGAGGGTCGTCGAGCCGCCAGGGGCGACCTGCGTGTGCTCGAGCGCGAGGGAGGGGCGAGCGTGGTCGTTCCCCGTCTCGGTCAGCCCGAGCCCTTGCCCGGCGGCGGGCCAGGCGAGCAGCAGCAGCAGGAACGTCGTCCGCATGGCTCGAACCCTACCCTTCCCCTGCAGGCAATACAACGAGCCTGTCCCGCACGACATTCCCAGAGGACCAACGCCGCTGAGATGCATTCGCTTGGGATCAATTCGACCTCGGACCCGGCGCGGACTCGGCCCGGAATTCGGGTACTTTCAGCGCCCCTCGAGCGCCTAAGGCCTTGCACATGTGGACGCCCGAGCAGCGGTCGGGCGGCGTGTTGGGTGGGCCGGCCGGCGCGTCCGCCCGCCGGGACGGTCTAACCCCTTTCGCGCCGTGGGTCGACCCGGAGCGCATGGGGTGTCGTACCCCTCGTGCTGTGGGTCGCCTGGGGCTACCCGCGACTCCAGCGCAGGCGGGGCGCCACCTGGCGGAAGGTGCGCGCGCGCATGGGCCGGCGGCGGGGCAAGTGGGCGAGGAGCGCGCCCGACGCCGTGGCGCAGGCCCACGCGTGGCGCCACTCGCCGCGCAGGGCGTGCTCCGCGGGGCGCAGCGCGAGCCGCGCCAGGCTCAGGGGCAGGGTCCAGGTCAGGTGCCGGGCGGGGAAGGTGCGCAGGAGGAAGCGCACCTGGTTGCGCGCGAGGTAATGGACCTGACGCGGAGAGCCGCGGCCGATCGTGAGCGACTCGACGTGCAGCGCCCGGGCGTCGGGCACGAGGCGCACGGTCCAGCCGCGGTCGACGAGGCCGAGGCTCAGGTCGACGTCTTCGTAGTAGTAGCGATACGAGGGGTCGAGGCCCTCGTCGGGCAGGGCCTCGACGCGCAGCAGGAGCGCCGCGGCGCTGGCGGCGATCGAGCTCGGGGCGAGGCGAATCGCCGCCTCGACGCTCGCGCCGCGGGCGCGATCGCGCGCGCAGCCGAGGAGGTTGACCTCGAGCCCGTAGCTGTTGACGCGTCCGTGGGCGTCGAGCAGCAACGGGGCGGCCGCCCCGCAGCGTGGGTCGGCGGTGGCCGCGGATACCAGGAGGTCGAGCGCGCCGGGGGCGAGGGTCACGTCGTCGTTGAGCAGCAGCGCCCAGGTCGCGCCCACGGCCCGCGCGCGCTCGAGCCCGGTCCGGGCGCAGGGCGCGTAGCCGCTCTGCGCGGGGCGCGCGCACACCCAGGCTTCGGGGAAGCGCGCGCGCCAGGCCTCGGCCTGCGCGCGGTCGGCGCCGTCGAGGATCACCCAGGGCACGTGCGGGGTGGTCTGCTCGCGGAGGGCGTCCAGGCAGTCTGCCAGGTGCGGCCCTCCTCGGGAGCAGACAACGACGACGGTAGGGGTCAGGAGCCTCGCCGCCGGCGTTCGTGGGCCTTTCCGCCGAGGGAGTCGGCGGCGACCGTCGCCCCGAGGGCGATCCCGCGCTTGCTCGCGCGCACGAAGGCGATCAGCTCCGCGACCTCGGGCCCGCTGCACTCCTGCTCGATCTTCTCCACGGCCTCGGGGATCGTGAGCTCCGAGCGGTAGAGCAGGCGGAAGGCGTCGCGCAGCTGCTGCCGCGCCTCCGCGCCGAGGCCGGCCCGGCGCAGGCCGACCACGTTGACGCCCTCGGCGCGGGCGGGGCGGCCGCCGAAAATGAAGAAGGGGGGGAGGTCCTTGTTGCTCACCGAGAGCGCCGAGACCATGGCCAGGCGCCCGATCCGGCAGAACTGGTGGATCCCGGTGAACCCGCTCATGAGCACCCGGTCGCCGACCTCGCAGTGGCCGGGGAGGCTGGCCTGGTTCACCAGGATCACGCGGTTGCCGACCTTGCAGTCGTGGGCCACGTGGCTCAGCGCCATGAAGAGGTTGTCGTCGCCGATCGTGGTCGCGGTGCCCGGCTGGGTCGCGCGGTGCACCTGCGAGTACTCGCGGAACACGTTGCGGTTGCCGATCCGGGTGAAGGTCTCGGTCGCCGGGTCGAAGCTCACGTCCTGGGGGAGGTGGCCGATCACGGCGCCCATGTGGACCTCGTTCTCGTCGCCGAGGGTCGTGCCTTTGCCGACGAAGGCCCGGGTCCAGATCCGGTTGCCCTTGCCGAGCTTGACCCCGTCTTCGATCACGGCGTAGGCGCCCACGGTGGTTCCTTCGCCGAGCTCGACGCCTTCGCCGATCAACGCCGTCGGGTGAATCTCGCTCACGAGGCACCTCTGAGGGTCAAGGCCCTCCCCATGCTCCACAGCATGAGCGCCAGCTTGCGCCCGCTGCCCAAGGACACGCGCTCGGAGAACACGTCGTAGTCGCGGCGCTCGATCTCGCGCAGCAGCGCGCGGTAGATCCCGGCCAGCGCCAGCGGGCACACCCGCGAGGCGCGCAGCACGCGGGGCGCGAGCTGCGCCCCGCGGCTGAAGTAGTCTTCGGCCCGCGCGACCTGGAACTCGATCAGGGCCTTCATGCCGGGGGTCATGGCGCCCTCGGCGAGCTCGGGCTCGCTGACGCCGAACCGGCGCAGGTCCTCCTGGGGGAGGTAGACGCGGTCGCGCTCGAAGTCCTCGCGCACGTCGCGCACGATGTTCGTGAGCTGCATGGCGATCCCCAGGTCTTCGGCCAGGGCCCGCGCCGACTCGCGGTCGCCGGTGTAGCCGAATACGTCCAGGCAGGCCAGGCCCACCGCCGAGGCGACCTGGTAGCAGTAGGCGTGCAGCTCGGCGAAGGTCTCGTAGCGGCGCTTGACCAGGTCTTGCTCGCAGCCCTGGGCGACCTCGTCGAGGTCGGCGTAGGCCACCCCGTAGCGGCGGACCGCGTCGCCGAGAGCGAGCATGAGCAGATCCACCGCCCCGTCGGGGGCGAGGGGGGCGTCGCCCCCGGGATCCGGCGCGCCGCAGGCGCGGGCCAGCTTGCGCCGCAGGTCGGCGAGCAGCCGGGTGCGCTCGGCCGGGTCGATCCCTTCGTCGTCGGCGAAGTCGTCGGCCAGGCGGCAGTAGGCGTAGATCGCCTCGAGCGCGCGACGGCGGTCGGCGGGCAGCAGCTTGAACGCGTAGAGGAAGTTCTTCGCGCGGTCGGCGACGACCGAGTGGCTGTGGGCGTAGGCGTCCTCGAGATCCGGCACGCCAGGATTAGACCAGTTACCTTCGACACCACCAATGGCAGCCGCCCCGCGAGTCGTGTTTCAGGCCCCCTCCGCCGTCGCCGCCGAGCGCGCCCGCGAGCTGCTCGTCGAGGCCGGGATTCGCCCGGTGATCGCCGCGGGGGACCCGCTGTGGGTGTGGGTCGCCCTCGAGGACTACGGCCGCGCCGCGACCCTCCTCGACGCCGCCTTCCCCCCGGGCTTCGAGGCCGAGACCGAGACCGAGACCGAGACCGAGACCGAGACCGAGACCGAGACCGAGACCGAGACCGAGACCGAGACCGAGACCGATCCTGGAACCTCAGGCCACCCAGCCGTAGGGGCGGAGCTTGCCTCCGCCCGCCGTCGCGCTCTCCCGCGTCGCTCTCCGTCCGAGACCGAGACCGAGACCGCGTCGGGAGAGCGAGAGGCGTCTCCACGTCGGGGGCGTCGACGGCTGCCCCCCGGGTTCAAGGTCGGCACGATCGCGGTGTTCTCGGCGTTCCTTCCCTGGCTGGGGAGCGTGTTCGCCGGCTTCGCGTTGCTCGCGGCCCTGTGGCTGCTGGCCAAGCAGCGCACGCCCGGGCGTTGGCTCGTGCTCGCGTTGGCGGTCGGCGCGGTCGCGTGGCAGGTCGTGCTGTTCTCCTGGATCGGGGAGTGAAGGGCTGGGAGACCGAGTCCGAGACCGAGACCGAGTCCGAGACCGAGACCGAGACCGAGACCGAGACCGAGACCGAGACCGAGACCGAGACCGAGACCGAGACCGAGACCGAGACCGAGACCGAGACCGAGACCGAGACCGA
>JAGQRJ010000703.1 GCA_020425635.1 Planctomycetota bacterium
CCTCGGCGCCAGCCCGGCGCACGTGGCCGAGCTCACCGCCCGCCGCGGCGGGCTCGACCCCGACGGGGTGCTGCGCGTGCCGCTCGAGCAGGGCGACGGCGAGCTGCGCCTCGACCCCAGCGGCGTCGTGACCCGCGCGCTCCCCGGCGCCCTCGCGCGCGGCGAGGCCCAGGAGCTGGCGCGCGCCCAGGAGGACCTGCCCGCCGCGCGCGGCGCGATTGTCGAGCGCCTCGCCCGCGCGCTGGTCGACGGGCGGCGCTGGCCCCTGGCCGTGTGGCGCGCGGCCTACTGCGAGCACCCCCTCGCCGCCGACGTGGCCCGACGCCTGGTGTGGGAGGCCCTGCCCCCCGACGGCCCCCCGGCCTGCTTCGTGCTCGCCGACCCGCGCGCGGGCCTGCTGCACGACCTCTTCGGCGACCCGCTCGAGCCCGCGCCCGAGGCCGAGGTGCGCCTGCTGCACCCGCTGCGCCTCGAGCCCGAGGAGCTCGAGCTCTGGCGCGAGCACGCCCTCGCGTGGGCCTGGACCAAGCCCTTCCCCCAGCTCCTGCGCGACGTCGCGCTCCCCGCAGACCCCGCGGCCGCGCTCGCCGACTTCGTCGGCCGCGAGCTGCGACGCGACGCCGTGGGCGCGCTCCTGCAGGACGGCGCGTTCGAGGGCGAGCCCCTGGGCGCCCCTCCCTGGCTGTTTCGCGCCGCCGGCGCGCAGGGCGCGCTGAAGGTCCTCGTGTCCACCCCGCCGCCGCCGCGCGTGCGCGAGCGGACCCACGCCAAGGGCAAGCGCGAGGCGCCCCCGCCGGCGACCCGCGACCCCTCGCCCCGGCTCGTGCTCGAGTCGGTCGAGCTCACGGGGACCCTCGACCCGATCCCGCTGGCCGAGGCCCTGCGCGCCCTGCACCGCCTGACCGACGAGCTCGCCACCGTCGACGACCTCTGGCTGCGCCAGTGGCAGCAAAACCGCTGGCGCGACCCCGACAACGCCTGGCGCGAGGTCGTGCTCCGCTACCGCCGGGGCGACCCCGCCCCGGTCGAGGTCCGCCGCTGGCTGATCGCCCGCTGGCAGGGCGAGCGCGCGCTGCGCCTCGAAGACCGCTTCGCGATCAGCCGCACCCACGTGATCGAGCTCGGCCGCGGCCTCGTGCACGCCGGCCACGACAAGCAGCACCTGCCCCAACTCCGCGCCGACGAGCTCGTCGCCCCCCACCTCCCCGAGCTGCGCTTCCCCTTCGTCGAGGCCTCCGACCCCGACACGGTCGCGATCGTGAGGCGGGCGTTGGCGCTAGGGGGCCTTGGAGAGGCGCCCTAGTCCGAGCGCGAGAGGAAGGCGGCCACCAAGCCGGAGCTTGCCTCCGCCCGCGGTCGCGGTCCGGCGCGTCGCCTTCTTCCCTGAAGCCAGAGGCCACTAAGCCGTAGGGCCGGAGCTTGCCTCCGCCCGCGGTCGCGGTCCGGCGCGTCGCCTTCTTCCCTGAAGCGAGAGGCCAGCAAGCCGTAGGGGCGGAGCTTGCCTCCGCCCGCGGTCGCGGTCCGGCGCGTCGCCTTCTTCCCGAGGCTGACGCCGAGACCGAAACGCAGAGGACGCGGAGGGATCGCAGAGGACGGCTTGGCGGAGCGAGACGCTCGGGCTCTGCGCGCGAGTGGCCTTCGCGGGGTCACGTGTGACTGCGGCCATGGCGAGCGGACACGGAAGGTCC
>JAGQRJ010000704.1 GCA_020425635.1 Planctomycetota bacterium
CCTCGCGCCTCGGGGTCGAGCTTGTAGGTGTGGAAGTAGTGGCGCAGGCGTTCGATCAGAGCCGCGGGTGCCTGATCGAGCTCGCGCACCTCCCCGAACACGGTGTCGTTTTGCAGCACGGCGATGATCTTGTCGTCTGCTTCGCCCCCGTCGATCATGCGCAGTCCGCCGATCACCCGCGCGTCGACGAGGATCTCGGCGCGCGTGATCGGGCGCTCGGCGAGGACGCAGATGTCGAGGGGGTCTCCGTCTCCCTGGCTCGAGGTCGGCGAGAGCGCCTGGACCCGGCTCGCGCAGTAGGTCTGAGGCACGAACCCGTAGAGCGTCGGTACCTGAGAGGAGTAGCGCTGGGGGCGGTCGACGCGGAGGTATCCGCTCTCCTTGTCGACCTCGTATTTCACGGAGTCGAAGGGTGTGATCTCGATGTACGCGTGGACGACCCGGGGGGCGTCAGGGCCGACGCTGAGCCCATGCCAGGGGTGAGGCCGCCAGCGAGAGTAGCTGCTCATGCCAGGAGTCTACGCGGGGCGGCCCCTCGCGGCATGGTAGATTCCCGCTCGCGGAGCGTCTCCTCGAGCGGGTCGGGCAGCGCGACGCCAGGTGGCTGCATGGTCGGCGAGCGGATCGGTGGCTTCGCCAAGCGCGGAGTGGGCACCGCGGTTCGAGCCCTGGCCCGGGCCCTGCCCGCGCCGGCGGCGGAGCGTCTGGTCCTCGGGGTCAGCAGCCACCGCACCCGCGCGGAGTTGCAGCGCCTGATCGAGGCCCTGATCAGCTACCTGTCTCCCGCCGAGCTGCGCAGCCTGTGCGTCGAGTTGGCCAACGGGACGCCTTTGCTCGAAGACCTCACCCAGGCCCTCACGGCGCGCGGGTTTCCCGTCGGATCCGAGACGACGACGAAGCTGGTGGCGCTCGCGCTGCGTCGAGCCGAGTCGGCCGTGGCCTTCGGACTCTGGGAGGACCTGCGCGCGATCGCGCGCACGGAGCAGTCGACCCTGGACCACGTGATCCACGCCTACGCGTCGTACGCCGACGTGCTGCAGCGCCTCGACTTCGAGCTCGAGGGTGCGGAGGTGCTCGAGCTCGGACCTGGGCACTCGCTCCTGGGCGGTGTGCTGCTGTTCCTCTGGGGTGCCGCGCGCTACTCGGCGGTCGATCCCTTCCCGATCGCGTGCCTCGAACCGGAGGTCTTCCAAGCCCTGCTCGACCGACTGGCCCTTCCGAGCCTGCTCGGAGCCCGCGACCCTGCCGCCGCGCGACGGGCCCAGGAGGACATGCGCGCGCGCTTCGAGCGCGCGGTGCGCTTCACCGCGGGCGGCGTCGAGTTCGACCCCGACCTGCTCGACCTGCGTCAGGAAGACGCCGCGCAGCTCAGCCACGCCGACGCGAGCGTGGACCTCGTCGCCTCGACCTCGGTGCTCGAGCACGTGCGCGACCTCGACGCCGTGGCCGCGGAGTGCGCGCGAGTGCTGCGCCCCGGAGGGCTCGCCCTGCACCAGATCGACTTTCGCGATCACCGCGACTTCGCCCAGCCCTGGGCGTTCCTCGAGCACTCGAGCGAGGCCTGGGAGCGCATGCACGCCGAGCGTCCCTTCGACTACACGAACCGCCGCCGCCTCGGCGACGCGCTCGCCGCCTTCGCCAAGGCGGGCCTGGAGCTCGTCCACCGCGACGACTACGAGCGCGCCGCGCTCGCGCCCGAGCGCGCCGCCCGGTTCGCTCCCGAGTTTCGCGACCGCTCCCAAGAGGACCTGGAGGTCCTCGGGAGCTTGCTCGCCTACCGCAAGCCCTCTCCGTGAGGTGTGCCGCCGCCCGCGCGCGGGCGGCGGCTGACCGAAGTCTCCGGCTCAGGCGCCGGCGCTGGCCACCGAGCGGGGCCCACCGGGACGCCCACCGCGCGCGTGGAGCCTGAGGCGGGCCGAGTCCGAGCTGGGGGTCTGACTGGCCTCTGCGAGCGGCACGAACTGCTCCGACTGCGCGTCGTAGGCGAAGACCTCGCCGGTCTCGAACTTGTAGACCCAGGCGTGGAGATTCAGCTCGCCCCGAGCGAGGGCGGCCGCGACGCTGGGGTGCGTGCGCAGGTTCTCCAGCTGAACGAGCACGTTCTCCTCGACCGTCGCCATGACGTGACGCTCGGGGGTGCAGGCGAGGTGCGCGTAGTTCTCCTGCACGATCCGGCGCGTGGTCTCGGCGTGGCGGAGCCAGGACTGCACCGCGGGGACGTTGTCGAGGGCCTCGCGCGGCTGAAGGAGCGCGGTCATGGCGCCGCAGTGCGAGTGCCCGCACACGATCACGTCGCGGACCTTGAGCACCGAGACCGCATACTCCACGGTCGCCGCGCTGCTGCCGCCGAGCTGAGCCCCGTAGGGGGGCACCATGTTCCCGGCGTTCTGCAGCTCGAACAGCGTGCCTGGCTCCGATTGGGTGACCAGGGTCGGGTCCACCCGCGAGTCGGAGCAGGTGATGAACAGAGCCTCGGGCTTCTGCGCTGCGGCGAGCCGCTCGAACAGTTCCCGGCGAGAGCCGAAGACCTCTGATTGAAACTTGTGGACGCCTTGGACGAGCCGTTGCATGGGGTTCCTTCATGCGCGCGATCGCGCGAAGTGGGGGGTGTTCGAAGCGCGAGCCCTGGATCACCGGGGTCGCGAAGTCAGGTGTGGTGGGGTGGGGCGACCGCGGCCACTTGGTGCCGGGGGCCGAATCGCTGCGCTGCTCGCGGAGCTAGCGCTGGAGACTCGAGAGCTGGGTCGGGGAGCGCGCGGGGCCCTCGCCGATCGCGCTGACCGCGCGTGTGAGGCGGGCTGCTAGCAGCGCCGGGGTCGCTGCCAGGTATCGACTGGCGCCCCTCTTGCCGCCCGAGGGGAAGGCTGGAGGTCGTGCCCAGGACGCTCCGGGGGTCGCTCGCAGCCCGCCTCCGGGGCCTCGAGCGCGCGCTCTCGCGCCGTGGAGGTCAGCAGGTCCGTCTGTGGGCACTCGCCGCGCTCGGAGCGCTCCTCACCCTGGCTGGTCTCGACCTCCTCGCCGGGGGCCAAGGCCGACGCCAGCGCGACGCCCCCGCCGCCGAGCAGCAGCGCCAGGCAGGCCAACAGGCTGAGGATCGTGCGGCAGAAGTCGCGATGCGTCACGCCTGTACTATTCCAACCCTACCGCGGCGTGTCAATCGTTCGCCGTCGCTCAGCGCTGGGCCCTGCGCGAGTAGCGCTGGGTGACGAAGCTCGAGAGCTCGGCGTCGCCGATCGGCTGGGCGTGGGTCAGGCTGTAGAAGGCGAGGTAGGCGGCGAGGTTGTGCTGTCGAGCCACCCAACGCGGCGAGTAGCGCGGCGGCGCGATCCAGCCCGACTCGAACCAGGGCTCGAGCTCCTCGACGTCGCCCCAGGTCAGGCGTCCGCTGAACAGGTAGTGCGGGAAGCGGACCTTGCGCGCGGTGAGCGCGGTCTGGAGCCAGGTGTGGGTCTTGAGCAGCCCGCGCAGGTAGACGGTGTCCTTGGTGAAGACCGCGCCGCCGCGTGGGTCGCCGCCGCGGAACACGCGCATGGTCGAGTTGAAGCTCTCGTCTTCGGTCTGACCGGCTTGGAGGAAGAACTCGAACACCTGGAGGAAGTCCGCGCCGGAGAGCGCCATGTCGACCGCGACGATCCGCAGCGCGAGCCGACGCAGGCGGTTGAGGTCGATGCTCGTCGTGACCAGCTCGGAGAACGTGGCCAACCCCTCCTGGGTCGCGGTCGTGCGCGGCGCGCCGAGGCTCAGGGCGCGCAGGTTGGGCTGCACGCGCCCGTTGAGCAGGGTCGCCGCGTGCACGAAGCCCTCGTGGTGGATCAGCTGGTCGACGTCGTTCTCGCTGAAGCAGGTCGCCGCGCGCAGCCGCACTCGCTCGGCCCCCGCGGCCGCCTTCGCGGCCAGGCCAGGGTCGAGCACGATCTCGACGGTGTGGTCGCCGAAGAAGGGGCCGAACTCGGCCTGCATGCGCGTCGCGACCTGCTCGGCGCTGAGGCAATAGTCGCTCTCGGTGTCGGCGCACACGCTCCCCAGCTCTTCGCTGGCCTCGCAGAAGTGCTGAGCCGCCTCGAGGTTCGTGAGCCCGCCGGGCGCGACTGGGTCCGAGGGCTGTCCGTAGACCTGGATCGAGAGCTCGGTGAAGGCCGGAGTGCCGGCCGCCTGGAGCATGCGGATGCTCTCCAGGTAGCTGTCGGCGGTGCGCGCGATGAAGCGGGCCAGGGGGTGGTCGAGCGCCGGACGCGCCAGCTCGGCGAGCTCCGCCGCCTGGGCGCTCAGGTCGACCTCGACCGGCGGAGGCGTAGGCAGCTCGGGTGCGCCTGCGCGCCACGCGTCGAGGAACGCCTCGCGGCAGCGGGGAGGCCAGGCGAGGTGGCTGAGGACCTTGACGTCCTTCGCCGCGGCGACGAGGCGATCGTCGAGGTCGCGGAGCGCAGCCGGCGGCGTGTGGTCCATGAGCTGCCCCTCGGAGCGCGCGGGTCGACCGCCCGCCTCTCTGAGTGTAGCGCTCGCGAACCAGCCCAGCCCGTGCCAGGGCGGGAATCCCTGCCCGAGACGAGCCGACGGCGCGACGCGCCCGCCCTTGGGGGACAGTCCGCGCCCGAGATGGGACTCCGCTGTCCCTGCCTGGGCTGCAAGGCCCTTCCTGGGCGCTGGCATGCGGGTTGCGACCTTTCCTGCGTCAACCAAGCCCACGCCTGCACCGCCTCAATGCTCGTCCGCGGCCGCGGAGCGTGCGCACCAGCCCGAGGAGTCTTCATGCCCGTCTCAGCGCTGCCGCGACCCGAGTTTGCCCCCAGCCTTCGCACCCCTGGCGTGCGCGTCACGATCCACGGCGCCGACTCCCCCGAGGGGAGGGAGCTGGCGCGGCTGCTCCGACTGCACCCGGGGATCGAGTCGGCGCGGGAGATCGCGTGCGACGGAGGCCTGCTGGTGGGCTGGGACGCGACCGTCGAACCTCACTGGCGCTCTCCCTCGGGGCGTTACTCGGCCGCAGACTACGTCTTCGTGTGCCTCCCTCCCGAGCGCGCGGCGCCGGTGGTCGCGGCGGCCCTGGAGGCCGGAGCCCGGGTGATCGACCTCTCCCGCGATCCCAGCTGGAGCCTCGGCTCCCCCACGGAGGAAGCGGCCTATGGCTTGCCCGAGCTGACCCCGGGGCGCGTTCGCGAGGCCGATCACGTAGCCAGCGCGGGGAGCCTCGCCTCCTGCGCGACCCTGGCCCTGGGTCCGGTCGCCATGGCAGGCGAGCTCGACGAGGACGCAGAGGTCCAGATCGAGGCGACCGTCGGCCTCGCCCGCTGGCCCCGGCGCGACCCCGAGGAGGTCCGCGCGGAGATCGAGGCCAACCTGCGAGCGCTGCACCGCGGCGCGGGTGAGCCCGAGCTCCGCCTGGAGGTCAAGCTCGAGCCGAGCGCGCGAGGGGTTCAGGTCAAGGCGCGCATGCCGCGGACGCACCTGGACAACGCCCGCCTGCAGACGCTCTACGCGACCTTCTACGCGGACGCGCCGTGCGTCGACGTCGTTCCGGAGGGCGAGCCCGTCCGCCCGCACCTCCAGGAGACGAGCAAGGCCTTGATCGCCGCCCGCGCCGCGGACGACACGGTCGAGATCCGCTGCGCCCTCGGCGACGCGCTCAAGGGGGCCGTGGGGCAGGCGATCCAGAACATGAACGTCATGTGCGGCTTCCCCCAGCAGCTCGGCCTGCCCGAGTTCGGGCAGCCGCTCACCCCACCCCCGCGTCTGCCCGCAGACTGAGCTCGAGAGGAAGACCCATGAACACCACGACCCCGAAGGTCACGACCCCGAAGGTCGCGTCGCAGAGCGCGCCTGCCTGCTCCGACGAGCGTCGCCTGGAAGCGGCCCTGCGGGGCAGTTTCCCCGCGAGCGATCCGCCCTCGTCTTGGGCCGGTCCACCTCGCCAGCGCTCCACCGCGTGCGCAACGGGGGTCGAGCCAGCGACGTCGCGCTTCGGCGTCGGCGCGCTCGTCGTCGACGAGACCGCGGAGCCCTCGCCTGAGACGGTCCAGGTGGTCGTTGGTTTCCGCGACGGGAGGTGCCTCACCTCCTACGTCGCGCCCCCGCCATGGATGAGCTCGACGCCGCGCTTCTTCGTCGCCGAGGCCGAGGCTCTCCGCCCGGCCCCCGTGGAGGTGGTGGAGCACCTCGAGCACGCGAGCGGAGCCTAGCCCGCACTTCTCACCACTCGCTCCGCTCGTGGATTCGAAGTGCGGCCAGCAGTGTTGTTC
>JAGQRJ010000705.1 GCA_020425635.1 Planctomycetota bacterium
GACCCCGGGGACCCCCAGCCCTCCAGCCGCCCCGGGCGCCCCCGGGGCCACCCCCACCCCGCCCGCCACCCCGGGCACCCCGGGAACCCCGGGCACCCCGGGAACCCCCGGCACTCCAGGCACTCCGGGCACCCCCGGAACTCCGCCCCCCGCCCCCGCGGACGATCACGGCAACGACGCGGCGAGCGCCACCCCGGTCATGCCGAACATGCCCGTCACCGGCAAGATCGAGACCGCGGGTGACGTCGACTGGTTCTCGGTCGACCTCATGGCCGGCCAGGACTACGAGTTCACCACCAGCAACCTTCAGCTCGCCATGGACACCGTCATGGCGCTCTTCGCCCCCGACGGCACGACCCTGATCGACCAAAACGACGACGACGCGACCGCGCCCGCGGGCACCCTCTCGTCGCGAATCCCCGACGACCCGGCCATGCGCTTCACGCCGCCTGCCGCCGGGACCTATTACCTCGCGGTGATCCACTACGACCCCGCCCAGGCAGGCGGCGAGTACGACGTCACCCTGATCCCGGGTCCGAGCACCCCGCCCCCGCCCCCGGTGACCCCCGCGGACGACCACGGCAACGACGCGGGCAACGCCTCGCCGCTGGCGATCGGCGCGCCCCTCGGCGGCGTGATCGAGTCGGCGGCCGACGAAGACTGGTTCATCGTCGACCTGCAAATGGGCACGAGCTACGACTTCCGCACCGCGAACCTGCAGGCGGGCATGGACACCGTGCTGACCCTGATCGACAGCGACGGAAGCACCGTGCTCGACTCCAACGACGACGACCCGGCCATGCAGGGCGGCGAGTCGCTCGTGTCCTACATGGCGCCGGCGACCGCGACCTACTACCTGGCGGTCAAGCACGCGGACCCCGCCGCCGCGGCCGGGACCTACGACGTCCTCGCTGCGGTCGTGCCCAGCGCGCCCCCGGTGACCGCCGCCGTGCTGGCGAGCGTCGCCTTCGACGACGCAGACGCCTCCTACGACGCCTCCATGGGCGACACCCTGCTCCTGACCTTCGACAAGGACGTCGCGGGCGGCGTCACGATCCTGCCCGTGCCCGCGCCGGTCCTCGACCCCGCCGCCGAGTTCGGCCTCCCGGTGGCCGGCGACAGCTTCGGACAAGGCGCGAGCTACGTCATGGGCCCCATGCCGACCCAGGTCACCGTGACCCTCGGCATGAACCCGGTGCTCAAGCTGACCGGCATGTTCGACCCGCAGCAGCTCGCCGCGGGCAGCTCGAGCGGGATCAGCGTCCTGCCGACGACGACCCTCTCGACCGCGGGCAGCGCCAGCGCCGCGCCGGTCACGGGCGAGGTCGATATCGACACGACCCTCGTCGCGGGCTTCCAAATGGCGGGCGCGCTGAACACCGCCCGCGGCCTGCACACGGCGACGGCGCTCGACGACGGCCGCGTGCTCGTGGTCGGCGGCGTGACCGACAACCAGGGCCTCGTGATCCAGAGCGAGATCTACGACGGCGGCCTGTGGACCAACGCCAGCGACCCGAGCCTGGGTGGCAACCCCGGCGGCTACATGGCGCTGCAGGGCCCCAACGGCCCCTTCGCCACCGCCCGCCTCCAGCACACCGCGACCAAGCTCGCCAACGGGCAAGTCTTGATCGTGGGCGGCCTGGGCGTCGAGCAGATCGATCCCGCCACGGGCAACCCCGTGGTCGGCGACCTGGCCTCGGCCTTCCTGTTCGATCCCGCGACCAACGCCTTCACCTTCGCGGGTCAACTCAACGCCCCCCGGCGCAACCACTACGCGACGCTCCTGCCCAACGGGCAGGTGCTGATCGCCGGTGGCTACAACGCCGCGGTGAACCAAGGCCAGGGCGGCACGCTGCCCCTCGCCGAGCTCTACGACCCGACGACCGGCGCGTTCACCCCCATGCAGGGCGCGAACATGACCCTCCCCCGCCAGCAGGGCACGGCCGACGCGGCCGGCGGCGGCGTGGTGTTCGTGGGCGGGCAGCTCTACGCGGCCACCCAGCAGAACCCCAACGTCGCGCTCTACATGGCGCCCGACAGCGAGGTCTTCGACATGCAGGGCCAGACCTTCGGCGCGGGCCCGGCGCTCAACGAGAACCGTCGCTGGCACGCCTCGTCGGTCCTCCCCGGCGGCGATCTGCTCGTGATCGGTGGTGACTCCGGCGCCCAGACCTTGGGCACGGTGGAGCGCCTCGACATGGCCAACAACACCTTCATGGCGGTCGGCAACCTCGCCCAGGCGCGCAGCCGCGCCGCGGCGGTGGCCCTCGGCGACGACGTGCTCGTGGTCGGCGGGATCGAGATCGACTACCAGGGTCAGGCCATGAACGAGCTGACCTCCGGTGAACTCTACAAGCCCGCCTTCAACGTCACCGAGCAATACCAGCTCGGGACGGCCCGCCGCAGCCACCAGGTCGTGGCGCTCGGCTCGAAGGCGCTCGTCGTCGGTGGGTTCACCGGCGGGACCACGCTGACCGGCATGAACGGCGCCGCCGTCGGCGACAGCGAGCTGTTCGTCATTCCCTAGGCCCTCCCTTCCGAGGACCAACCCCGTAGCAGCGAGGGAGTACGGCATACCGCCGTGCTCCCTCGTTCTCATTTGGGGACTTAGGAGTGCTCCAAGAAAAATTCAGAACGCGTGAGAGGGCGCCGGAGTCGATCGCGTAATCCAGTCAGAAGGGAGCCGGGACCCCTCAGCCCTGCCGAGGATCACGACTCCTGACTGTCAACGGTTTCGTTTCCCAACTCAGTCACACGTTCACTTCTCTCCAACTCAGTTCTACGCTCTCACAGCCGCCGGGTCCCCCTGGACCCGGCGGCTGCTCTCGTACGAGGAGAAGTGGGCGGGGGCTACGAGCCGCCGAGGAGTCCGTTGAGCAGGGCGACCTCGGCCTCGTGCTCCTTGGGATCGGCCGCGTAGAGGCGCACCTCTGCGCGCAGGTAGCCGCTGAGCTTTTGCTTGCCGCGGTGCACGTGGTTGCGCACGTCGGTCACGGTGGCCCCGAGGCGCTCGGCGACCTCTGCGTAGGACAGCTCGTCCAGCAGGGTCCCGCTGAGGGCAGCGTGGTAGTTGGGGTGTTCCTGCTCGAGGCGGGTGAGCGCACGGGTGAGCAGGTGCCCCAGCCATTCCCGGTCGAAGACGGAGTCTTCCTGCAGGGTCGGGATCACGGCGTCGTCGAGCGGAACGTGGGCGTGCTGCCCTCCGCGCTTCTGCGCCTGAGCGCGACGGAGGTGTTCGAGGGCGACGTTCTTGGTCACCGTGAGCAGCAGCGAGCGAAATCGACCGCGCGCCGCCTCCGCCGAGGGCAGCACCCGCTGATACAGGCGCACGAAGACGTCCTGCGTGAGGTCCTCGGCGTCGGCGTCCCCGAATCCGCTGCGGCGAAGGTAGCCCACGACCGGCGCTCGGTAGCGCTCCAGGAGCGCGTCGAGGGCCGAGGCGTCGCCTCGCTTGGCGGCGTCGATCAAGGTCCAACGGGTCGTATGAAAGGCCACGTGTGGATCTTAGCGGGCCAGGTCGCCCAGCGGGGGTAACCCGAGGGCGCGGGCGGCCCACGGGAGCGCGACGGCGAGCTGGACCTGCTGGATCTCCCGCACCCGGGGCGCGTGGGGGATCACGGGGAGCCCCGCGCGGGCCGCGAAGAAGCCGCTGATCAGCGCCGCCAGGGGCCCGCGATCGGGGAGCACGGCGTCGGGGAGCGGCCCCCCCTCGGCAGCCAAGCTCGGCAACCAGAAGCCGAGGTCGACCTCGGGGTTCCCCAAGCAGGCGTGGTTCCAGTCGATCAGGAGCGCGCGCCCGTCGCGCAGGCAGAGGTTGTCGCTGCGCACGTCGAGGTGCAGCAACGCCTCGCCTGCGAGCGAGACCTCCTCCTGGGCCGCGAGCAAGGTCGGGAGCGCGCCCTCGAGCCACCCCTCCCCCGCCAGGCCGAGCCCGAGGAAGGGACCCGGGTCTGCGCCGACCTGGCTCCAGCCTTCGAAAGCCTCCCCCATGAAGCCGATCGCGGGCACGGGCAGGCGCAACGCGTGCACCTGGTCGAGCGTCGCGCGCACGGCCTCCACCCGCTCGGGCGTCCAGGGCGGAGGCCAGCTGGCCCCGCTGAGGTCCTCGAGCGCGAGGATCGGGCGCGACGGGTCGGGGTCGAAGCCGAGCAGCTCGGGGAGGAAGCTCGCGCCCTGCGCGCGCAAGCCCTCGTAGACCGCGCGCTCCTTGTGCAGCCAGTCGGCCGTGTTTTGGTTGGCGCCGACCTTGCAGAAAGCCGAGCGCCCGTCGGCGAGGCTCACCACCCAGCGCTCGGCGGGGGTGTAGCCGCGCGCGATCTTGCGCGCCGCGACGACCTGGCTGCCGAGGAGGCGCGCGAAGCGCTCGAGGTCCACGGGGGTGGGCTGGTTCACGGGAACTCCAGGAGGGCGAGCCTACCCGCTGACGACGGCGCCGTCGTCAACCTGCGTCGAGCCCGACCAAGGAGGCCTGGCGACTCTGCGCCCCCCCTGAACCCGGCGAGCCACGCTCGAATTTTCGCTGAGAGCTCTGCCTGAGGGGGTGCATAGCCAAATTGGAGGACAACCCTCATGCCCCCGAACCTCCTCGAGCGATCTCGGACTCTCAGCCCGACCCGGTCCCGAGCCTACGGCACGCGCCGTGCGAGGGCGCGGTCCGAGCTCGGCCAGCCTGCCGGACCCGTCGCGCTCCCCCCCCCGAACTCCTTTCGGGACGCGCTGCTGCGGGCGCGGTCGCGCTCCCAGGGTCGCCGCCGGCAGGCAGAGGTGCAACTCGACGCAGCCCAGGACGTCCTGCGAGCTGCCCTCGAACACACTGACGCCGCTGGACACTGGGCCTTGGCGCGGCTGGAGGCAGAGGTCCTGCTGACGCGTGCTGCGCTGCGTCAAATCCAACAGGAGCGTCGGCGATTGCGCCAGGCCTGGGAGCTAGGTCGGCGGACGGCAGAAACCCTGCGCCGCTACCGCAAGCTCGGGCGGCTCTACGAGGACGAGAGCGCTTGGCTGCTCCGGCGGCTTCAGGCCGGGCCAAGCGTGGGCGCCCCCGAGCCTCCCGTGAACCTGACCCAGATCCAGGCAGAGCGACAGCGACTCCGGCGACGCCTGCACGCAGGGGGACCGGACTGCGCGCAGTTCGCTCGCTACCTCGAGCTTGGCCGCGAATTGCTGGGCGCCCCTCCGCGCTCGGGAGTGTGACGGTAACCCTCGCTGAACGCCTGCCGCGCGTCGACGTCCAGGCGATTTGCGCCTCCGAAGGGTCCGTTCGGGGTGCAGGGGTCATCTGGGCGACGTGCTTGGCGAGCTCACCCAGCGCCTCCCACTCGACGAGCGGAGCCCGCTGCTCGGCGGGCTCGGGGTCCGCCTGAACCAACGCCGACGACGGCGCCCACGCCGCGGTCTGCGCCGCACGTTCCACGCCGCCTCCTGGCGAGTGATCCACGAACCCCAGACCGACGCCACCACCTCCCATCCATGGCCCGAACTGCGCCGCCGTGAAACACTGCAGGGGTGAACGCGCCGCCCGGAGACGAGCCCCAGACGCCCTTGATCGAGCGCGTGCTCGCGCACCTGGCCCTCGACCGGCGCGAGTCGGGCCGCGACGCCCTGGCCGAGGACGCGGTGTGGCTCGCGCTGCGCGCCCTCGAGGGGCGCTGCGACGACGACCTCCAGGCCCTCCTCGAGGGCGACTATTGGTCCCAGGCGCTCCCCGGACTCGCCCCCGCGGAGTCGGGCGAGGAAGGCCTGCGCCTGGGACGCACGGCCCTGGGCTTGCTGCTCGTGCGCGAAGGCGCGGACCCTGCCGGAGGCTCCGCCGAGCGCACGGCCTGCACCTTGGCCGCGCTCGCGCTGGGCTGCGCCGACCCCGACGTCGGCCGCGGACTGCAGGCCGCGCTGGCCACGATCCGCCTGCTCGACGTCACCCGACAAATCCCCGTCGCGACCCACGTGCGTCAGCTCGCCTTCGAGTTTCGTCACCTCGACCTGCGCCCGCCTCCCACGGACTACATGGCGCGGATCGAAGACGCCCTCGAGCGCTTCGACGCCGAGCAGCTGCTGCCCACCGTGCTCGCCGACCGTCGCCCCCACGACCCCTTGAGCGTGCACCTCCAGGCGCTGGCCCAGACACGCTCTCCGACCCTGCTCAGCCTGGCGCGGGTGCTGCTCGCGCACGCGCGCTTCCCCGACGGGGCGAGCACCCTCGCCGCCTGCCGGCGCGACGCCCCCGCGACCTGGCGCGACCCGGGCGCGCTGGCCCGCCTCGAGCGCGCCTACGGCCAGCTCCGCGGCCTGCTCGCCGACACCCCCTACGCGCTCTGCCCGCGCGGCGAGGGCTACGGCGTCGCGCGCGCGGCGCGCGCCCCCGAGGCGCCACCCGACGCCTAGAATCGGGGCGTGCTCCACACCGTCCTCCGTCCGATCGTGCGCCACGCGCTGCGCGTCTACTTCCGCGAGCTCGAGCTCGAGGGGATCGAAGACGTGCCGGCGACGGGCCCGCTCTTGCTCGCGCCCAACCACCCCAACACCCTGATCGACGTGTTCCTGGTGGGCGCCTACCTCGACCGCAAGCTCCGCTTCGTGGCCAAGTCCACGCTGTTCAAGGGCCCCACGGGGCCGCTGCTGCGCGCGTTGAACGCGGTCCCGATCGCGCGCCGCGAGGACGGGCCTGGCGCCGACGCGCAGGCCAACAACCAACAGACCCTCGCGGCCTGCGAGCGCGCGGTGGCCGACGGCGACGCCGTCCTGATCTTCCCCGAGGGCGTCAGCCAGGAGGAGCCGCGCCTGCAGCCGCTCAAAACCGGGCTGGCGCGGATCGCGCTCGGCGCGCAGCAGCGCACCCAGGAGCCGGTCTACGTGGTCCCGGTGGCCCTGATCTACGACGAGCGCGAGACCTTCCGCAGCCGCGCGCGCGTGGCCTTCACCCAGCCGATCGACGTCCGCCCCTTCCTCGCGGGAGCGGACGACGCCGACCCCTTCGCGCCCGCGCGGGCCCTGACCGCCGCCGTGCGCGACGCGCTCCAGACCGAGGTCGTGCACGTCGAGCAGCCCGAGAACGACCCGCTCGTGGCCCAGCTCGACCAGCTCTACGGTCAGCAGGTCCGCCACGAGATCGGCGGACGCCTCGCGGCGACCGCCGCGATCGCGCGCGCGGTCAGCGCCTTCGCCGAGCGGGACCCCGAGCGCGTGCAGCGCGTGCGGGGTCAGCTCGCGGCCTACACCCAGGCCCTCGACGCCGCCGGCCTCGACGACCGCGCCCTGCGCCGGGGCAAGGTGCCGAGCCCCCAGGAAGACCTGGCCTTCTGGGCGGCGACCCCCCTCGCGCTGTGGGGCGCGCTCAACCACCTCCTCTACTACCAGCTCCCCCGGATCGCGGTGGCGCTCCTCGGCCCCGAGCGGCTCTACACCTCGACCGTGAAGCTCGTCGTCGGGCTGATCGCGCTGGCCGGCTGCTACGTGGGCCAGACCTGGGCGCTGCAGCACTACCTGGGCTGGCGCTGGGCGGGCCCCTACCTCGGGACCCTGCCCCTGACCGGGTTCATTGCGCTGCTGTGGCTCGAGGCGCTGCACGCCCGTCGCCGCCGCCGCGGCACGCGCAAGGCGCTGCGCAGGCTCTCCCCCAGCGCCCGGCGGGCGCTCCAGGACCAACGCGAAGCCCTGATCCGCGAGCTCGACCGCGCGCGCGTCGACTACCTCGCCGAGCGCCTGGAGGCCGACCCCGACCGAAGCGCTTGAGGGCGTGAGCGGGCGCAACCCTAGCGGGCGATCCCGTCGGGCCCTGGTAGGATCACGGCCAGCGAGGGTCTTATGGCTGATCTGAAGGCGGGCGACGTCATGACGCCCGAACCGACGTGCGTCCCGCTCACCCTGAAGATCGAAGAGCTGATCCACATGTTTCGGGTCAGCCACTTCTCTGGAGTGCCAGTGGTCGACGACGACTACTGCGCCCAGGGGGTGATCTCGGAGACCGACATTCTGCGGGCGCTGACCTACACCCTCCTGCCCCACGGCTCGAGCGAAATGCGGATCCCCAAGCCCGGCACGCCGCGCACCCGCAACCGCCCCACGGCGCGCCTGCTCGAGCGCTCCCCTGCGCCCGACGCGCCGGCGGTCGGGCGCATGGTCAATGGCCTGCTCGACCGCACGGTGCAGGAGCTCATGAGCCCCGTCACGATCAGCTGCGGCGCCGACGACGCCCTGCACACCGTGTGCGAGACCATGGCCTGGAAGGGCGTCCACCGCGTGGTGGTCGTCGACGAGGCCAAGAAGGTGATCGGCCTGATCACGTCGGGCGACATCGCGCGCGGCTTCGCTCAGCACCTGCGCGGCGACCCGGTCCAGCAGGGAGGGATCGGGCAGGGGCCGACCGAATGAACGACGGCCTCGCGATTCGCCGCGCGCTGCTGAGCGTGGCCGACAAACACGAGCTGCTCCCCCTCGCGCGCGCGCTCTCCGCGAAGGGTGTGGCCCTCGTCTCCACCGGCGGCACCGCCGCCGCCCTGCGCGCCGACGGCCTCGAGGTCCAGGACGTGTCCGCGGTCACCGAGCACCCCGAGATCCTCGGGGGACGGGTCAAGACCCTCCACCCGCGAATCCACGGCGGGATCCTCGCCCGGCTGCCCGAGGACCAAGGCACTCTCGACGAGCTGGGGATCGAACCCTTCGACCTGGTGGTCGTGAACCTCTACCGCTTCGAGGACGCCGCGGCCAAGGGCGCCCCCCTGGACGAGCTGATCGAGGAGGTCGACATCGGCGGCCCCTGCCTGCTGCGCGCCGCGGCCAAGAACCACACCCGGGTGGTGGTGCTTCCCGGCCCCGAGCACTACCCGGCCTTCCTCGGCGAATGGCTGGAGACCGGGAGCGTCTCGCTCGCCAGTCGCCGTCGCTTCGCGCTCGCGGCCTTCGCCCGCACCCAGGCCTACGACCAGGCGATCGTCGCGACCCTCGGCGCCGCCTTCGGCGAGGCTGCGCCCGCAGCGCTCCCGGAGCGACTCGCGCTCAGCGCCGGCCCCGCGACCCGCCTACGCTACGGCGAGAACCCCCACCAGGCCGCCGCCTTCTACCCCAGCTCGACCGACGGCCTCGGCGGGCTGCGCGTGCTCGAGGGCTCGAACGCGCTGAGCTACACGAACCTGCTCGACGTCGACGCCGCCCTCGGGCTGTGCGCGGCCCTCAAGTCTCCGGGGGTGTGCGTGATCAAGCACGCCGGCCCCTGCGGCGCGGCCTGCGACCCCGATCCGGCGCGCGCCCTCGAGGCCGCCTGGGCGGGCGACCCGGTGTCGGCCTTCGGCTCCTTCGTCGGCGTCAACGTCCCCGTGGACCTCGCGCTCGCCGAGGCCCTCGTCGAGCGTCCCTTCGTCGAGGGGGTCGTGGCCCCTGGCTTCAGCCCCGAGGCGGAGGCGCGGATCCGCGCCCGCAAGGGCTGGGGGAAGACGGCGCGCCTGATCGAGGCCCGCCCCGCTCCCTCGGCGCCGGTGGTGCGCTCGGTCGCGGGCGGGGTGCTCGTGCAAGACGAGGATCGGATCGCGCCGACCTCCTGGGAGGTGGTCAGCGAACGCGCCCCGACCCCCGACGAAGACGCCGCGCTGCGCTTCGCCTGGGCCTGCGTGCGCCACGTGCGCAGCAACGCGATCGTGCTCGCCAAGGGCCGCGCGATCGTCGGCGTCGGCGGCGGACAGCCCTCGCGTGTCGACGCCGTCCAGCTAGCGGCCAAGAAAGCCGGCGAGCGCGCCCAGGGCGCAGCCCTCGCCAGCGACGCGTTCTTCCCCTTCCCCGACGGGGTCGAGGTCGCCCACGCCGCTGGGGTCACCGCGGTCGTCCAGCCGGGCGGCTCGAAGAAGGACGCCAAGGTGATCGCGCGCGCCAACGAGCTCGGCGTGGCCATGGTGTTCACCGGCACCCGGGTCTTCCGGCACTAACCGTGCCCCTATGAACCTTTGGCGGCGCCTGCTCTTCGCCTGCGGGCAACTCGGGATCATGGGCCTCGCCCGGTTCTTCTTCTCCTGGATCGTGAAATACCCTGAGGTCGAGCCCGACGGCTACTTCTACTCGTGGTTCGTGCGCGCAGGCGATCAGCTCGCGGCGCTGCTCTCGAGCAGCAGCGCCGAGAGCTTGCCCCAGAGCCTGGGCCGCACCTTCCTGTTCTCGGCGACCCTGATCGGGACCACCGTGTTCGCGTTCCGGATCTTCGACGGCGTCACCGACCCCCTGGCGGGCGGGCTGAGCGAGGCCTGGGTCCGCCGCGGGCGCCAGCGCCGCACCCTGCTCTGGGGCTCGTTCTTGCTCCCGCCCCTCGGGCTGGCGCTGATCTTCATGCCCACCCACGCCATGCTCCCCAGCCTGCGTTGGGGCCTGCTCGTGACCGGCATGTTCGTGTTCTTCGTGGGCTACACCTTCTACGCGATCCCCTACTGGACCCTGATCGAGGACTACGCCCAGGGCGACGTCAAAGAGCGGACCCTGCTCTCGAACCTGCTCGGGGTCGGCGTGTTCGCGGCGGTCGCGGTGGTCGCGCTGCTGAGCCCCAAGGCGATCGAGGCCTGGGGCTACGGCGTGGCGGCGCTCGTGTTCGCCGCGCCCTGCGCGCTGCTCATGATCCTGCCCTACTTCGCCGCGCCCCCCGAGCGCGCCGACGCGCCGCCCGTGATCCACGACCCCGACGCCCCAGGGCTGTGGATCATGATCAAGCGCGCCTTCGCCCACCGGCGCTTCGTCGCGGTGCTCTTCCTGTTTGCCGGCTCGCAAATGTCGTTCACCTTCTTCACCTCCGCGGGGCCGTTCATCGCGGAGAAGCTCCTCGGCGGCAGCACCGGCGACGTGAGCCTGCTCATGGCGCCCTTCCTCGGCACCGCGTTCCTCGGCTTCTTCGGAGTGCCTTGGCTCTCGCGACGCCTGGGTTGGGAGAAGGCAGTGGTGCTGGCCTCGCTGCTGCTGGGCCTGGTCTACGCCGGCTCAGCCGGCCTCGGCTATGGGGTGATCGGCGGCCCCTGGACCACGGCCATGCTCTGCTTCGGCTGCGGCGGCCCCATGGCCGCGGTGCTCCTGGGGCTCGAAGGCGAGGCGATCAGCTCCTGCGCCACCGACAGCGACGGCGGCGGCTCGGTGAGCGTCTACTTCGGCGTGTTCAACTTCGTGATCAAGGGCCTCAACGGGCTCGCGATCTTCCTCGGCGGGATCCTGGCCGACGCCGCGCGCGGCGAATGGGGCAACACCGCGGTGCGCCTCATGGCCTTCAGCGCCGGCGGCATGCTCGTGGTCGGGGTCGTGGGCTACTTCCTCGTGCGCCCGCGCGACGCCGCCCCGGCCGCGGCGGTCAAGGTCGCGTGAGCGAGGCGGCGCGGATCGCCCCGCCCCAGACCCCGCCCCAGGGCCCGCCGGCCGCTGACCGCCGAGGCCCCGCCGCGGCGCCTCCTGAACTCCAGGGCGCGCCAGCGCCAAGCCACACGGACCCGGCCGCGAAACCTTCCAGGCCCGGCGAGGCGATCGCGCTGCAGGGCGCGCCCGCGAGCTCGCCGCCGACGGTGAGCGTGGTGGTCCCCACGCGGGACGAGGCCGCCCAGCTCCCGAGCCTGCTCGCCAACCTCCAGGCCGCGCTGGCGCGCGCCGACGAGGTCGTGCTGGTCGACGGGCAGAGCGCCGACGGGACCCTCGCCGCCGCCCGCGCCCCGGGCCACCCTTGGCTGCGCGTGCTCGAAGCGCCGCGAGGCCGCGCCGCCCAGCTCAACGCCGGCGCGGCCGCCGCGCGCGGGGAGTGGCTGCTGTTCTTGCACGCCGACACCCGGCTCTCGCGCCACGCGCTCCGCCGGATCGCGGCCCTCGGCCCCGAGGTCTCCTGGGGCTTCTCGACGCTGCGCCTGCCCGCCCCGGGGCTGGCTTACCGCCTGATCGAGGGCGGGATCAACCTCCGCTCCCGGCGCTTCGCCACCCCCTCGGGGGACCAGGCGCTGTTCGTGCGGCGCGCCCTGTTCGAGTCGCTCGGGGGCTTCCCCCCCGTCCCCTTCCTCGAGGACCTGGCCTTCGTCGATCGCCTGCGCGCGGCCGGCGCCGGTCCGCCGCACGTGCTCCCCGAGCCCGCGGTGACCAGCGCACGCCGCTGGCAGCGGCACGGCCTGCTCGCGACCGTCGTGCGCATGTGGGCGCTGCGCCTCGCCTACCGCGCGGGCGTCTCCCCCGCCCGCCTGGCGCGCCACTACCGGTGACGCGCGACCCGCTGCTCGGCTCGCGCCCCCTGGCCTGCGTGCCGACCCTCGACGAGGCGTCGTCCCTGCCTGCGCTGCTCGAGGCGCTCGCGCGCGAGCGCGCGCGGCTGCCCTGCGCGCTCGACCTGCTCGTGATCGACGACCGCAGCCCCGACGGCACGGCCGCCGTCGCGCGCGGCTTCGCCGCCACGCACCCCTGGGTCCACGTGCTCGAGCGCGACGGCCCGCGGGGCCTCGGCCACGCCTACCGCGCCGGGTTCGCCTGGGCCCTCGCCCGCGACTACGCGCTCGTGGCCCAGCTCGACGCCGACGGGAGCCACGACCCGCGCTACCTCCCCGCGCTGTTCGCCGCCGCCCGCGACGCCGACCTCGTGCTCGGCTCGCGCTACGTGCCCGGCGGCGCCTGCCCCGACTGGGGCCTCGGCCGCCGCGCGCTGAGCCGCGGCGCGGCGAGCTACGTGCGGTGGTTCCTCGGGGGTGACCTCCGCGACCCGACCAGCGGCTACCGGGTAGCCTGGACCCGCGTCTTGCGCGCGATCGAGGTCGAGAACACCCGCAGCGACGGCTACGCGTTCCAGGTCGAGGTCGCCCTCCGCGCCTCGCGCGCCGGCTTCGCGATCCACGAGCTCCCGATCGTGTTCCGCGACCGCCGCGTGGGCCAGAGCAAGCTCAGCTGGCCCGTGGTGTGGGAGGCGATCGGGTTGCCGTTCCGCCGCTGACGCCGAGACCGACGCCGACGCCGACGCCGAGGTCGAGACCGACACCGACGCCGAGGCGTTCGACACGCCCCGTAGGGGCCGAGCTTGCCTCGGCCCGGACCCCGAGGCACCCGCGTCGCCTGGCCTGCCTGGGGCGCACCCCGTTTCGGCGTGTCGGGAGGCAGGGCGACGCGTGGCGCGAACGTCCGGGCCGAGGCAAGCTCGGCCCCTACGGGGCATTTCGGACAACGCCGA